>JAKJCD010000004.1:13539-35720 GCA_022706625.1 Bacillota bacterium
CGGGCGTTCCTTTTTTCACCATCAGTGGGTCAGACTTTGTAGAGATGTTCGTCGGCGTCGGCGCATCAAGGGTAAGGGACCTTTTCGAACAGGCAAAGAAAAACTCGCCTTGCATCGTGTTTATCGATGAAATCGATGCGGTGGGAAGAAAAAGAGGAGCGGGCCTGGGCGGCGGCCATGACGAAAGAGAGCAGACCCTTAATCAATTGCTGGTCGAAATGGATGGCTTTGCGGATAACAGCGGCATTATAATATTGGCGGCGACCAATCGCCCCGATATTCTGGATCCGGCGCTTTTAAGGCCGGGCAGGTTTGATCGGCAGATAGTAATCGGGGTTCCGGATATCAAAGGGAGAGAGGCTATTTTCCGTATCCATTCCCGCAACAAACCGCTTCAGGAAGATGTGGATCCCAAGGTATTGGCCAGAAGGACTCCGGGTTTTACTCCGGCCGATATAGAGAATATGCTGAATGAAGCAGCCCTGCTCACCGCAAGGAGAAGCGGAAAGGTAATCCGCATGGATGAGATCGAAGAAGCGATAACCAAAGTAATCGCAGGACCGGAGAAGAAGAGCCGGGTCATCAGCGAAGCGGAGAAAAAGCTGACCGCATACCATGAGGCAGGTCATGCCCTCGTTGCGAGGCTGCTTCCGAATACCGATCCGGTCCACCAGATCACAATAATCCCCCGTGGGCTTGCGGGGGGATTCACAATGATCCTTCCAAAAGAGGATAAATACTTTCAAACCAGGACGGAAATGCAGGAGCGGATCGTCCATCTGCTTGGCGGCAGGGTTGCGGAAAAGCTCACCCTTCACGATATCAGCACAGGAGCCAGCAATGATATAGAACGGGCCACGGAGATCTCAAAGGCCATGGTGACGAAATACGGAATGAGCGAGAGATTGGGCCCGGTAAACTACAGCTCCTCAGATGAGGTGTTCCTTGGAAAGGATTTCTCAACCAGAAAGAACTATTCTGAGGAAATGGCAAAGGAAATAGATGAAGAGGTCAGAAGCATAATCGAAGAGGCCTTTGAAAAGGCGGAAAAACTGCTGACCGAGAACATCGATAAACTCCATCTTATAGCAAAGGTGTTATTGGAGATAGAAACCCTGGATGCGGAGCAGTTTGAAAAACTGTTTACCGGGCAGAAAACCGCTGATGAGATCATTGCGGATACACAAGAGCAGGCAAGGAGCATTGAGGCCAACAATGCCAGGGAGGCTGCGGAACATCTTGCCGAACTCAGCGCTGACAACTCCACGGATGAAGACGATGAGGACGATGATGACAGCGAATCGGACGACGGCTATGACAGCGAAACCGACGATTCCGACGGACCTTTTGGCGAAGATGAAGGCGACAATGAAACCAAACATGACAGAGAGGATTAGAAAGCAGGTCGAAGCAAGAAAGGAGAAATACTTTTGAAAGAGACTTTTTCCAACAACTTGATAAACAATACGATTTACCACCTTTTGAACTTCGATAAATACCGGAGCTTTCAGGCGGCTGCCAGAGAGGCCGCCATTAACAACAATTTTCAGATGGTCATACTCAGCGAGGATTTCAATCCAGTATTCACAGTCGAGACTCGTCACAAAACAACGGTGGAGGAAGCAGTAAGGCGCGGCATCGAAGGCGGCGCAGGCAAAGGCCCCCTTAAAATGATCAATGTGGAGGGAGTACTTACTTATTGGGGACCGGTAATGATAAGCGCTGTAAAGCATTTTTTGCTTTTAGTGGATAACGAGGACAGCTACTCAAAAGAGGAAATAAGCAGATTGGCCGAAATCATCGAGCTTGCTATGGGAATGTGGAAATACAGCCCGGTAAGAGATGTTACCGCTGAATTTTTAAAGGCACTTCGCAGGGGCAATCGAAGCCTGGCATATACGCTGAAGAACGAAGGCGGTTATAATAATGAAGAGATGACGGCGGTATTTGCGGCAGGAGGTATTGAAAAGGAAGAAGCTTTTAAAGCCGTTTCACAATATGAAACCAATTCGGGTATCCATGCGCTTAAAATCGCTGAAGGAGAAGAGATCTACGGGATAATTTTTTCCGCAGATCCACCGGCCTTGTCAGTGGAGGATCTTCAGTCGGCCTTCTTTGAAACTATGAAAAATGCCGGGGCAAATGAAGTATTCTATATCAATTGCGTAGACAGTATCGAAGCTGCAACTGATGCATATCAGATGATCAATGAAGTATGGCCCTTCATGCAGTATATATTTCCGAATAAAAAGAGCTTTACAAAATTTGAGCTGGCTTTGGCCGGCAACTGCATCAATATTTCCTTAAAAGACGGCATAATAAAAAAATATTACATAGATCTGCTTTCTCCGTTCCGAAGGCACGGAGATAATAAAGGCGGTCAATTGCTTGAAACCCTTGAAATATTCGTTCTTGATGCAGGAATGAAAACCTCTGTTACCGCAAAAATTATGTCCCTTCACAGCAATACCATCCAATACAGGCTTAAAAGAATAAGGGAGATCCTTGGTATAGACATACAGAAAACAACGGTGATACCGGGGCTCATCATAGCCCTGGCTTTAGAGCGGATAGAAAGGGTCGTCAAAGCTCTGTAAGCTGGTTAAAAAGATAACAAAACACCTTGAATTTTTGTCTGTTATGATATATATTACTCGATATGTAAAGGGTTTTATGTGTGTTGCTCGCTAACACTTAAAAATACCTTGGTTTTTTTAATAGTCTTAGAAGGAGGATCGTATGAACAAAATTGAAGATCTGCGCAGTAGAAAAGAGGCTCTCGAACTTGGCGGCGGGCAAAAACGTATCGACGACCAGCATGCCAAGGGGAAAATGACAGCCAGAGAAAGGATTGCATTGCTATTTGACGAAGGCAGCTTCGTTGAGATGGATACTTTCGTGCACCATCGCTGCAACAACTTCGATATGGCAGAGACGAAGGCTCCGGGAGACGGTGTAGTGACAGGTTACGGCACTGTGGACGGCAGGCTGGTTTACGCTTTTGCACAGGATTTTACCGTGCTTGGGGGATCCCTTGGGGAATACCACGCAGAAAAAATCGTAAAGGTGCAAAAAATGGCTCTGAAAATGGGCGCCCCGATAGTCGGATTAAACGACTCCGGCGGAGCCAGGATCCAGGAAGGTGTAAATTCCCTTTCCGGGTTCGGCAAGATATTCTATAACAATACTATCTCTTCCGGCGTTATCCCTCAGATCTCGGTCATTATGGGACCTTGTGCCGGAGGAGCCGTTTATTCGCCGGCGATCATGGACTTCGTATTTATGGTGGACAAGACCAGCCAGATGTTCATAACCGGTCCTCAAGTCATCAAGACCGTCACCGGGGAAGATATCTCACCGGAAAAATTGGGCGGTGCAATGACTCACAACTCCCTTTCCGGCGTCGCACATTTCATAGGTAAGAACGACGAAGATACGCTGAAAAAGGTAAGAGAGCTTTTGAGTTATCTGCCTTCAAACAATCTTGAGACTGCGCCGGTATACAGCTGTTCCGACGATGTCAACCGGTTGATTCCCGGGTTTAACGAGATTATTCCGGAGAATCCGAACAAAGCCTATGACATGTATGAGATTATAAAGGGACTGGCAGACAACGGAGAAATATACGATGTTATGCCCCATTATGCAAAAAATATGATAACCTGCTACGTTCGCCTGGATGGTCAAACGGTCGGCGTCATTGCAAACCAGCCTAAGTTTGCCGCCGGCTGCCTGGATATCAACGCCTCCGACAAAGCCGCAAGGTTTGTCAGAAGGTGTGATGCTTTCAATATCCCTCTCCTTACCATTGTTGACGTGCCGGGCTTCCTTCCGGGAACCGATCAGGAGCATGGCGGCATCATCCGCCACGGCGCGAAGCTGCTCTACGCTTATTGCGAGGCCACCGTGCCCAAGGTTACGATGATAGTAAGGAAGGCTTACGGCGGCGCATATATCGGGATGTGCAACAAAGAACTGGGAGCAGATATGGTATTTGCATGGCCCAGTGCACAGATTGCAGTCATGGGAGCCGAGGGTGCGGCCAATATTGTATTTAAAAACGAGATCAAGGATGCTGACGATCCTGTTGGCAAACGTCAGGAGAAAATTGCCGAGTATGAAGAGAAGTTCTCTAATCCGTATCGGGCGGCGGAAATGGGATATGTCGATGACGTTATTGAGCCGGCTACAGCCAGGCCGCGCATAATCAGCGCATTTGACATGCTCGCTTCCAAGAGAGAGTCTCTGCCCGCTAAAAAACACGGCAATATTCCGCTATAGGAGGTGGGAAAATGGAAGAATTAGGATTGATGGAACGCTTTGCGGATCCGGTTCTGTTTGATAGCCTTACCACCGGGGAAAAAGCCGCGGCAAGTTTAGTGACCACCTTGATGGGCATGGGGACCACCTTTATTATCCTGATACTGCTTTGGGGAATCATCGCTTTTATATCCGGAATCATAAGGAGAGCCGAACAAAAAGCGGCAGCCCATGCCCTCGCAAAGTCGGTAGGTTTGGATGTAAAGTCTGCCGGCGCTGTGGCAATAGGTGTAATACCGGCGGCACAGACTGCCGCTCCCCAGCCGGAGGCCGTTTCCGTTTCGGTGGAGGCGGGGCAAGAACTGATAGCAGTTCTCATGGCGGCCATTGCGGCAAGCAGCGGTGAAGGTGAAATAAGTAAGTTTAAGGTTCGTAAGATAGAAAGGATCTCAGGTTTTCGCACTCCGTGGAACACAGCAAGCACTGCGGATTGTATCGAGAGCAGGAAATTCTGACGGCTGTTTTAGGAAGCTGCAAAGATTAATTTTAAAAACTGATTAAGGAGATAAAGAAATGAAAAGATATAATATCGTTGTAAACGGCGTGGCATATGCGGTTGAGGTGGAAGAGGCAGGAAGCACCGGAACAGCGGCACCTGTTCAGGCAGCAGCCCCGGCCCCTGCTGCAGCTCCAAAAGCGGCACCTGCTCCTGCGCCGGCAGCGGCACCTGCTCCTGCTGCAGCAACCGATGCACTTAAAATCGATGCCCCTATGCCCGGGACCATCCTGGATGTGAGGGTCAAGCCGGGCGACGTCGTGACGGAAGGCCAGATCCTTATCATGCTTGAGGCTATGAAGATGGAAAACGAAATCATGGCGCCCAGAGCAGGAACAGTCGATGCGGTTGCGGTCATTAAAGGCGCTTCAGTGAACACGGGCGACTTCATGATCTCCCTTAAATAAAAGGAGTAAGGACCACGGATACCGATGCTCCGAAAAAATGAAAGAAAGGGAGAAAAATAAATGATTTTAGATACCATTTTTGATTTTATCAAAACTACCGGTATTGTGAATATGGACTACAAGAGCGCCATAATGATCGGCGTGGCCATCTTGTTTCTGTATCTTGCCATCCATCACGGATTTGAGCCGCTGCTGTTGGTTCCCATTGCCTTCGGCATGCTCTTATCCAACCTGCCGCTGTCGGGAATGTTTGATGAAGGAGGCCTTTTTTACTGGTTTTATCAACTGAATAAGATGGGGATACTGCCGCCGCTGATCTTTATGGGGGTAGGCGCCATGACGGACTTCGGCCCGCTTATTGCAAACCCAAGATCCCTTTTGATGGGGGCAGGGGCTCAGTTTGGAATATTCACAAGCTTCCTGGGTGCAATTCTGCTTGCAGGCTTCAATGCTCAGGAAGCGGCATCCATCGGCATTATCGGAGGAGCCGACGGACCTACGGCTATATTTTTGACAACGAAACTGGCTCCCCACCTGCTTGGTGCCATAGCGGTATCGGCTTATTCGTATATGGCTCTCGTACCGGTGATCCAGCCGCCAATAATGAGACTTCTGACTACAAAAAAAGAGCGCACAATTAAGATGGAGCAGCTAAGGTTTGTAAGCCAGAGGGAGAAGGTTATCTTCCCCATCATGGTTTCTGCAGTCGTATCCTTGATCCTGCCTCCGGCAGCCCCTCTTGTAGGGATGCTGATGCTGGGCAATCTGTTCAAGGAGACAGGGAAGACCCTCCGCTTATCAGATACATCGGCTAACGCCCTGGTCAATATCGTTACCATATTCCTCGGTACTTCCGTCGGGGCTTCAGCCAGCGGACCTACCTTCCTGGTAATCGATACAATACAGATTCTTGCGTTGGGCGTTGCGGCGTTTATGGTCGGAACAGCCGGAGGTTTGCTGATAGCCAAGCTTATGAACGTGCTTTCCGGCGGGACGATCAATCCGCTGATCGGGTCGGCGGGCGTATCCGCAGTGCCCATGGCTGCTCGTGTATCTCAGAAGGTCGGCCAGGAGGAGCTCCCCGGCAACTTCCTGCTGATGCACGCTATGGGTCCCAACGTGGCGGGCGTTATCGGCTCTGCCGTAGCTGCGGGCGTTCTGCTTTCGATGTTCCAGGGATATTGAGGAAACGGAAGTAGAAAGATAGTTCGGCGATTGCAAAACGATGCGTAATGTCAATAAAGCAACCGAATCAGTGAATCAAACATCCGGTTGCTTTTCTTTTATAGCAGGGGCGGCGCAGCCTATCCATCCTGTGGCAAAGTGGAGATAAGGTTTGAATGTCAAAGGAAAAAGAGTTAAAAATCGGCAGCGTAACAATAAATAATCCTTTTCTGCTGGCGCCCCTGGCCGGGATCACGGACAGCCCTTTTCGAAGGCTTTGCAAGGAGCAGGGGGCGGCGCTGGTCTATTCGGAGATGGTCAGTGCGAAAGGGCTTTATTATGACGGGAAAAAGACGGAGAAGCTGTTGGATTTCTGTCCGGAAGAATCTCCCATAGCCTTTCAGCTATTCGGATCCGAGCCGGATATCATGGCATGGGCAGCGGAAAAGCTCTCAGACAGGGGCAACAGTATGATCGATTTAAACATGGGTTGTCCTGTACCAAAAGTCGCAAAAAATGGAGAAGGGGCAGCTCTTATGAAAGAGCCTCGCCTTGCGGCGGAAATAGTTAAAGCGGTGGTTCGGGCGGAAAAGCAAGCGGCTGAGAAGTCGGGCAGAAGCCCGAAGCCCATTACCGTTAAGTGCAGGCTCGGATGGGATCGGAGCCGGATCAATTTGCGGGAGTTTGCCTTGAGGATGGAGGATGCGGGAGCCTCGGCCCTGGCAGTGCATGCAAGGACGAGAGAGCAGATGTACAGCGGAAAAGCAGACTGGGATGCTATTGCTTTCGCTAAAACCTTCCTGTCCATCCCTCTCATCGGGAACGGAGATGTTTTTACAGGAGAGGATGCCAACAGGATGCTCAAGGATACAGGCTGCGATTTTGTCATGATAGCAAGAGGAGCCTTGGGTAATCCCTGGATATTCAGAGACGCCATTGCGATCCGTTACGGCCGTCAATTACCGCCTCCGCTTTCAATTGAGGAAAAAACTGAGGCAATACTCCGGCACTTAGATATGCAAACAGCGGAAAAAGGAACGGCAGCTGCGCAGCAAATGCGCAAGCATATCGGCTGGTATCTAAAAGGTATGCAGGGAGCCTCCGAGCTGCGCCGCAGGATCAACAGCGCAGCGGCGCCGGAGGATTTGAGGGCAGTTTTAGAGAGACTGAAATTTCCTTGACTTTCCATAGGTAATGTTATACAATGAGCCGTGTATAAGCGGCAGTTGGAATAATAATTTGCAGTATAAATATAATATAAAAACAACCGAAAGGAGCAACTTGTTTGCTCCCTTCGCCGAAGTGGAGGAAAGTTTCTATGTCGGGAGTAATTCTGTTAACCCAGGAAGGGTATGACAATATCGTTGCGGAGTATGAAGAAATGATCACCGAAAAACGTAAGGAGGTGGCTGAAAGGATCAAGGAAGCCATATCCTACGGTGATATTTCGGAGAATTCCGAATACGATGCCGCAAAGAACGAACAGGCCGAGCTGGAAGATCGAATCATGAAATATGAACATATGATCAGGAATGCTAAGATCCTCGATCACAGCGAGATTTCCGACGATCAGGTCAACGTAGGCTTAAATGTAAAGATCAAAGAATTGCCTGACGGCGAGGTTATTGATTTTACAATAGTAGGCTCAACGGAAGCCGACCCTTTCGAGGGCAAGATCTCTAACGAATCGGAAGTTGGAAAACAGCTTTTAGGTAAGAAAGTGGGAGACATAGCGGAAGTGAATGTGCCGGATGGAGTTGTATGCTATGAGATCCTCGATATTTATAAATCGGCAAGAGAATGATCCGGATGACACCGATGTTGATGAAAGCCCCGGAGGGACCAAGATGAGTGAAGAAAGAAACGTGAGCATAGAAGAAACAGATTTGGAGCAAGAGGCAGGGCGGGAAGAAGATATCAGCGAGCAGCGGCGGGTACGCCGCGAAAAACTGGCCAAGCTGCAAGCCATGGGCAGAAATCCTTTCCTGGTGGAAACCTGGGATGTGACCGACCACAGCGAAGATATCAAAACAAAGTTCGAATTGATGGAGGGGAAGGAAGTGTCTATTGCCGGTCGGATCATGGCCAAAAGGCAGATGGGCAAAGCCTCATTTATTGATATACAGGACAAGCTTGGCAGGATACAGGTCTATGTCAGACAGGAAGCCATAACACCAGAAGAATATGAAGTATTCCTTACCTACGACATAGGAGATATCGTAGGGGTCGCAGGGGAAGTCTTCCGGACTAAGCACGGTGAGATATCGGTCAAATGTCACCGGCTGGTTTTGCTGTCCAAAGCTCTCCAGCCACTGCCGGATAAGTGGCATGGCCTGAAGGATACGGACATGCGGTATCGCCAGCGTTATGTTGACTTGGTGGTAAATCCGGAAGTAAGAAGCACCTTTATTCTAAGGTCCAAAATAATAAAGGAAATAAAGGACTTCCTTGAAGGCAGAGGCTTCCTGGAAGTAGATACTCCGATTTTGACAACGATTGCCGGCGGTGCAAATGCGAGACCGTTTTCAACTCATCATAATACGCTGGATATCGAACTGAAGCTTCGGATATCCAATGAGTTGTATCTGAAAAGGCTGATCGTGGGCGGGTTGGACCGGGTCTATGAAATGGGGAAGATGTTCAGAAACGAAGGGATGGATAAAAATCACAACCCGGAATTCACATCGATGGAACTCTATCAGGCCTACGGCAATATGGAAGATATGATGGACATTACGGAAAATGTTGTAGCCACTGCTGCGAAGAATGTTCTTGGGACCATGGTGATCGAGTATCAAGGGAAGACTTTTGATCTAACACCTCCATGGAAGAGGATGAGCATGCAGGATGCTGTGAAGGAATGGGTAGGAGAAGACTTCAGTCAGATAGAGACAGATGAAGAAGCAAGGGCGATAGCAAAGAAGCATCACCTGGAGGATTGGGAGAAAATGACCAGAGGGGTGGTCCTGGCAAGCCTTTTCGAAGAATACTGCGAGGAGTATCTCGACGGGCCCATATTTATAACAGGGCATCCTGTGGATGTGTCCCCGCTGGCCAAGAGAGATCCGAAGGACCCCAGGATCACCAGGCGCTTTGAAGCCTATATAAATACCTGGGAGATCGCTAATGCATTCTCCGAGCTCAATGATCCCATAGACCAATACAATCGTTTCAAGGAGCAGCAGGAGCAGCTGGAACAAGGCGATGAGGAAGCCCATCCCATGGATGAGGATTTCGTTAATGCCCTGGAAGTGGGGCTTCCGCCCACAGGAGGGCTCGGAATCGGGGTTGACAGGGTGATTATGTTGCTGACGAATTCGGCGTCGATAAGGGATATTATCTTATTTCCTACAATGAAGCCTGTTTAGGCTTGTTAAAATTCCGTGGCTCCAAGTCTACGCTCTACGAGATTTTTCCGGCGCCTAAACCAAATAAAGAACTGATAATGTAGGGGCGGACGACTCTGTCCGCCCTTATCTGAGAAAAAGCAGGTGTAATAATGAAAGATGTAGCAGTAAAAGAAATATTCGAGGCTCCGCAAAGCTTTGCTGATTCAGAAGTCAGCATCAGAGGTTGGGTGCGAACAAACAGAAGCTCCAACAAGTTCGGATTTATTGAACTTAACGACGGAAGCTGTTTTAAATCCGTTCAGGTAGTATATGAAGAGGATACCATAAGCAATTTCGGAGAGATCTCCAAAGTGGCAATAGCATCGGGACTTACCGTGACCGGCACCCTGGTGCTTACTCCGGAAGCGAAGCAGCCCTTTGAGGTCAAAGCATCGAAAATACTGATAGAAGCAGATTCCGCAGCAGATTATCCCCTGCAGAAAAAAAAGCACAGCCCGGAGTTCCTTCGGGAAATTGCCCATCTGCGTCCCAGGAGCAACACCTTCTCCGCAGTCTTCAGGGTCAGATCTTTGGTGGCTTATGCTATTCACAAGTTCTTTCAGGAACAAGGTTTCATATATGTGCATGCACCTATCATCACGGGCAGCGACGCTGAAGGAGCCGGAGAGATGTTCCGGGTAACTACTTTGGATCTGGCAGCGCCGCCCCGCACAGCTGATGGGAAGGTCGACGGCAGCAAGGATTTTTTCGGCAAGACCACAAACCTGACCGTGAGCGGACAGCTTGAGGCGGAGGCATTTGCCTTGGCGTTCAGCAAGGTCTACACCTTCGGGCCCACATTTCGTGCGGAAAACTCCAATACGTCAAGACATGCCTCGGAGTTTTGGATGATAGAGCCTGAAGTGGCCTTTGCGGATCTTTCGGACAACATGGAGCTGGCTGAGCAGATGATAAAATATATAATCCGCTTTGTCATGGAAAAGGCGCCTCAGGAAATGGCTTTTTTCAATGAGTTCATTGATAAAGATCTGCTGAGCCGCCTTAAGAACATCGTTGATTCCGATTTTCAGCGCATTACCTATACTGAGGCTATTAAGCTTCTTAAGGATTCAAAAGAGAATTTTCAGTATCCCGTGGAATGGGGCATCGATCTCCAGACAGAGCATGAGCGCTTCATAACAGAAAAGATTTTTAGAAAACCTGTATTTGTTACCGATTATCCGAAAGAAATCAAAGCTTTTTACATGCGCCTGAACGAAGATAACAAGACGGTTGCCGCAATGGATTTGCTGGTACCCGGAGTAGGCGAGATCATCGGAGGCAGCCAGAGAGAAGAGCGTTACGATGTATTGCTGGAACGCATTCGCGAGATGGAGCTCAACGAGGAAGAATACTGGTGGTATCTTGATCTCAGAAGGTACGGCGGCGTCAGGCATGCAGGCTACGGGCTGGGATTTGAGCGTATCATCATGTATATTACCGGTGTATCCAATATCAGGGATGTGATACCTTTTCCAAGGACGCCGGGGTCGGCTGAATTTTAGGTTTAATACAGAGGCAAGGGGGAAGATCAATGGACCCGGTTGTTCAGATCATAAAAACCGGATTTATTAAAGCGATCAAAACCACCCTCATGTTGATGAAGGTGGTTTTGCCTATTTATGCCCTGGTGGTAATTATCAAGTATTCACCCGTCATGCCTTTTCTTGAGAGGGCATTCGAACCGGCTATGAGAATTTTTAACCTTCCCGGAGATGCGGTTGTTCCCTTGATAACAGGATTGTTCACTGACGAATACGGAGCGATAGCGGCCGCCTCTCAATTTGATTTTACAGCGGCCGAGCTGACTACGGTGGCCATGATCGGGCTTGTATGCCATTCTCTGCCTGTGGAATATGCCTTGAGCAGAAAGATCGGACTTCCCGCAGGCAAGATAGTGATCTATCGGATCCTTGCCGCTGTTGTTGTCGGTTTGATCATTTCCCGGCTGGGGGGTGTACTTTTATGACGGCATCTGTTCCTGCGATCATCAACGAGTTCCTGACGGGAAGCTTTTCTACGATCATCAATGTATTAAAAGTGCTGATTCCTTTGATGATATTGATAGAATTTCTTAGTGTATACCATGTCATGGAGAAGCTTTCAAAAAAACTCACCTTTGTTACCAAGGTTCTTGGTTTCTCGCCTTCTGCCGTCCTGCCGCTGCTTGTTACAGTTGTGATGGGAGTGACTTACGGGGCGGGAACCCTTATGGAAATGAATGAAAAGGAACCTCTGGAGAAGAAAGATTTTATACTGATTGCGATATTCTTCTTTATTTGCCACGGGATCATTGAGACCACTGCTATTTGGGGTACCGTGGGTGCAAATGTGATAATAATATCCGCCGGAAGGCTGATGCTAGCCGGAGCCATAACGATGGCCGCAGCAAGGCTCCCTTTTTTCAAACCATAATTTTCTTTGCCATTTTCGCTTCGAAATGATATAATCCAAATGCTATGGTAAAAATCCTACGGGATCGATCCGAATAATAATACACAGGAGGTTATTTTAGATGAAAGGCTACACAAGCGACGCCATAAGAAATGTTGCACTGGTAGGACACGGAGGAAGCGGCAAGACCACGCTGTTGGAAGCCGCACTTTTATCCACAGGTGTGATCAGCAGGCTTGGACGGGTAGAAGACGGGAATACTGTTTCAGATTACGATAAAATGGAGATAGAAAAGGGATATTCCATCAGTGCGTCCGTAGTACCTGTAGAGTATAAAAAAATGAAAATAAATTTCATCGACACGCCGGGTTATTTTGATTTTGTCGGTGATGTTAACTCAGCTTTGAGAGCCTGCGAATCCGCGGTCATTCTTGTCGACGCTTTTTCCGGCATTCAGGTCGGTACCGAAAAAGCATGGAACTCCTGCAAAGAATACAACATACCTACATTCTTCCTGATCAACAAGATCGATAAGGAGAATGTGGATGTAGATAAGGTGGTTACAGATCTTCAGCACAAATTCGGGACCTCGGTGGTCATGCTGTCAGAGCCTATAGAAGGAGACGTAAGGGAATCATTGACGGAAGCTGTGGCTGAAAGCGATGAAGAGCTCCTTGAGAAATACTTCGGGGGCGAAGAGTTTACAGATGAAGAATTTATCAGAGGTTTGATGAAGGGGATAGCTTCCCGTTCCATCACTCCTGTGATGACTTGCTGCGCCTTGGACGGCAGGGGAATAAATGAATTTCTGGATATAATTCTAAAATACGCCCCCTCTCCGGTCCAGCATCCCGGCTACCCTGGAGTCGATGCCAAGGGCGAGCCAGTAGTAAGAAAAACCGAAAACGGCGCCCCCGCTTCCGCTTTTGTTTTTAAAACTCTTGCAGACCCATTTGTTGGGAAGATTTCTCTGTTGAAGGTCGTCAGCGGCAAAATTTCCCAGGGCGTCGAGCTTTATAATGCCAGGGCTGAAAAATCGGAAAAGATGGGCACGATATTCTTTTTAAGAGGAAAGACACAAGGTGAGGCGACGACTGTAGAAGCCGGTGACATCGTGGCGGCAACCAAGCTGCAATACACCCAGACCGGTGACACCCTGTGCGACAAAGCAAATTATATCCAATATCCGCCGGTGATGTTCCCGGAGCCCTCCCTTTATATGGCGATTGAAGCAAAGGCTAAGGGTGACGAAGATAAAATCAGCTCCGGCATAGGTAAGCTTATTGAAGAAGATCCTTCTTTCACCATGGTTCGAAATGCGGAGACCCATCAGACCTTGATCGGAGGGCAGGGGGATATACAGATCGGGATCATCACGGCTAAGCTTAAGGAAAAGTACGGGGTCGATGTGGACCTTATAGACCAGAAAATTGCATACAGAGAGACGATCAAGGGCAATTCAGATGTCCAGGGCAAGCATAAAAAGCAGTCCGGGGGAGCGGGGCAGTACGGCGATGTTCATATTCGTTTTTCTCCGAGCCAGGAGATCTTTGAATTTTCCGAAGAACTGTTCGGCGGCTCGGTCCCGAAAAACTACGTCCCGGCTGTCGAAAAGGGCCTGAAAGAAAGCATGGAGAAAGGCCCTCTGGCAGGATTCCAGGTAGTAAACATAAAGGCTGTGCTTTACGACGGCTCATACCATGATGTGGACTCAAATGAAATGGCATTTAAAATCGCCGCAAGCCTTGCCTTCAAGAAAGGTATGGTCGAGGCAAAGCCCATCCTTCTGGAACCTGTGATGCACGTTGAAGTCACCGTGCCCGATGAGTACATGGGAGACGTAATGGGAGATATGAACAAAAGAAGGGGCAAGATCTTAGGGATGGAACCCCTGCACGGCGGAGGTCAGAAAGTCATTGCCGAGGTCCCGCAGGCAGAAATGTTCAAGTATGCGATCATCCTTCGCTCCATGACTCAGGCCAGGGGAAGCTTCACAATGAGCTTCGAGCGATATGAGGAAGTCCCGCCTCATTTGTCCGAGAAGATCATAGCCGATTCAAAGAGTGAAGATCAGTAGTTTCAAACCGGCAAAAAGCTCCGCTGTGCATCCGTATAGTGGAGCTTTTCTTCATGAAAAAGACAGAGAGGACGGGCGTGTTTTACACGCCTGAATCATTTCGGAAAGAGAGAACAATGGTCAAAAAAGCAGCTACGGTTTTTGTTTGTCAGGAATGCGGCAACGAGAGCCCGAAGTGGGTTGGGCAGTGTATTTGCGGCGCATGGAATACCATGCTGGAAGAAAAGGTGATGCCGGCTCCGACTGAGGATAAAAGGCGCCGGTCCGCACAGGACAGAAGATCCATAGCGGTAAAGCTTTCTGAGGTTCGATCGGGAGCTCAAAGCAGGATTGATACAAAAATAGGAGAACTGAACCGGGTCCTCGGGGGAGGGCTGGTAAGGGGTTCTTTAACACTGGTTTCCGGAGAGCCGGGAATAGGAAAATCGACACTTATCATCCAGGCTGCATCCAATATTGCGGAGGAAGGCCAGCCCGTGCTTTATGTCACCGGAGAGGAATCAACGGAGCAGGTCAAAATGCGCGCCGATCGGGTATGCAAAGGGAAACAGGGGAATCTTTATCTTATGGCGGAGACCAATATGGAAAACATCATAGATGCCGCCTCTGAGTTGTTACCCTGTTTTATAGTAATAGACTCGATCCAGACAATGTATTCTGCTGACCTCGAGTCGGCCCCCGGCAGCGTGTCTCAGGTAAGGGCCTGCGCCAATGAGCTTATGCGCATCGGAAAAGTGAAGGACATTCCTGTTTTTATTGTAGCTCATGTAACAAAGAGCGGCGATCTTGCCGGGCCCAAAATAATAGAGCACCTGGTGGACTGTGTACTTAATTTCACCGGGGAAAGAAATCAGGAGATCCGCATTCTAAGGGCTTATAAAAACAGATTTGGTACCACCAGCGAGGTGGGAGCCTTCGAAATGGCGGAGGAAGGGCTGCTGGAGATAGAGAATCTTTCCGGCAGCTTTTTGGAAGGTATGGAGGATGGAGCCGAGGGGTCCATTGCCACGGCTGTTTATGAAGGGACCAGGCCGCTTTTGCTTGAAGTACAGGCATTGACTTCACCGACCAACATAGGATTTGCCAGGCGGTCGGCCATAGGGGTGGAGATCCAAAGGTTGAATATGATTTTGGCCGTATTGGAGCGCAAAGCCGGTATATCCCTTGTAGACCAGGATGTTTACGTAAATATCGTAGGCGGCCTCAAACCGGAAGGGACATCCACAGACCTGGCTGTAGCGCTGGCTATCTACTCTACGGCCAAACGTGTCTGCTGCACAAAAAAGACCCTTGCCATAGGAGAGATCGGCTTGACAGGGGATCTGCGATCGGTACAAAACGGGGAGAAAATCGTAAAGGAAGCCGTGAGGATGGGATTTGAAAGGATCATCCTCCCCCAAAAAAATGTGAACCGGATCTCAGGCCTTGGGGGTGAGATCCGGTTAATAGGCATTAAAAGCCTGGCGGAAGCCATAAAGGTCATATGAATGTTTATTCTGCGGGCACTGACGCTTGTATGCGTTTCAGGCAGGCAAATCTGGGAAGCCCGTTTTTCATAGGGCGATCGGGTTCCCCCTGTATCAGGGGGAGCGAATATTCTATAAAAGGCTGAAGGATGCCGTTGCCGGCTTCGTTTATCCATTTCCGGGGAATTTTCTTTTCAGCATTTGCAACATCCGCTAAATCGGCAAGCCCGGTTTTACAGATATAAACACTGCCGGGTTCCCGCATCAGGGTGATCATCTTATCAGTGATCCCCGATTCGGCGGCTTCGAAGGCGGCTTTCCCGGCTAGATAAGCCTCTTCCGCATCCGTGGCTGATGCCAGGTGAGCAGCGCAGCGCTGAAGAAGACTCAACTCTATTCCTCTGACTTTTGCTTTCAATTTTGAATTGGCAAAGGCAGCAAGATTAGATGCAAGACCTCCCATCTTCGAATGGCCGAAAGCGTCCTTTTCCTTTGTGCTGTCGGTAAAATAGGAGGAAATGAATGTGTTGTTCTTGTCTTTTATACCTTCGGAAACAGCCACCAGCACATCGCCCTGCCGGTTGTAGACCCGGGAAACGTCGGTCAAAAAATCTGCCATATCAAATGGGACCTCGGGAAGGTATATTAGATCCGGACCCGAGTCTTTGTCCTGTAAACGGGCCAGGGCGGAGGCTGCGGTCAGCCAGCCCGCATTTCTTCCCATGATCTCCACCACGGTAATTGAGCCGGTATCATATACTTTTGCATCCCGTCCTACTTCCATAAGGGTGGTGGCAATGTATTTTGCGGCGCTGCCGTATCCCGGGCAGTGATCAGTGCATGCCAGGTCGTTGTCTATGGTTTTGGGGATGCCCATAACGCGGCATTCATAGTTATGCAAGGCAAGATAGCTGCTTATCTTGCTGCAGGTATCCATGGAATCGTTACCGCCGTTATAGAAAAAATAACGAATATTGTATTTTGTGAATATGTGCAAGATTTGTTTATAGTCGGTATCATCCGATAAAAAGTCGGCCAGTTTATAGCGGCAAGTCCCTAGTACGGAAGAAGGGGTAAAGCGCATAAGAGACAATTCATCGGGGTCTTCCATTGTCAGGTCGTAAATCTTATCATCCAGAATGCCCTTGATGCCGTGAGCAGCGCCGTATACCTTCGTTACATTGGCGGAAGCCATGGCGGTTTCAATGCAGCCCAGAGCACTGGCATTGATAACCGAGGTCGGTCCTCCGGATTGACCTATCAAGACAGAGCCTGCTAATGTATTCATATTTATGCCCTCCAGAAAACAAGCGATAAAAAGAGTTCAGTGTTTTATAAATAACAGGATATCATCATCCCTCTTGAAAAACAAGGGATAAGGGATAAAGGCGGAGGGTCACTTTACCTCTCCGGCCGGCGCAGCTCTTAAATCAGCTAAAACCGTCGAAAATTGCATTCTGTGTATAACAAACAGCAAAAATAGAGGCTTAAACTCTTGAAAAACTCCGTGAAATCAGCTAAATTTTGAAAAAAAGCAATCTGTGTATAACAAAATGCCATTTTGTTATACACAAACTCGTCTTTCTTTGGTTTTTAGCTGATTTTGTGAGTTGTATTCCTTAAACCGGGGCAGATATTAAGCATTATTTATACACAGAATCGATATAGGGGCAAAAAAAGATAACGGCATCCACCTGTTTTGATGTGGGCTTGGAAGAATTGGAGGACATATCTCCGGACGAAACATAAAAGAAGTTTTCACGCTAATAAAAATGTTTTAAGTAAATGGAAAAGTGATATAATAACGGCTGCATCATAAAAGATAATAAATAAGTGCAGTGACATTAATTACTGTTGACTATGATATTATTGGACTAGCCTTTCGTCATTTGTCATTACGAGGATATTAAGCTATGGAGGAATCGCCATGCTGTTAAAAGGAAAACCAGCGGCGGACATAATAAAAGATCAAATTATTGATAGTATAAAAATGCTGGGATATAAAGGGCAAATCCTCCCCAAAATCGTTATCCTGCGTGTGGGAGAAAGACCCGATGATATAGCCTATGAAAAGAGGGTGATCAAAAACTGCGAAACAGTTGGTCTTTTGGCTGAGATAAAGGCACTGGCAGAAGACGTTGGCATTGAGGATTTTTTGGAGGTCCTGGAAAAGCTGAATATGGATCCAAATACGCATGGGATATTGATATTCAGGCCTTTGCCATTAAACCTTGACATTAAAAAAATCAGTGTTGCCATTAAAGCTGAAAAGGATATTGATGGCATGAGCCCGACAAACATAGCGAAGGTGTTTGCGGGTGACATTAATGCAATGGCCCCCTGTACGGCGGAGGCTGCCGTAGAACTGTTGAAGCATTATTATCCGGACCTTGCCGGGAAAAGAGCAGTCATTGTCAACCGAAGCATGGTGTTGGGCAAACCTCTTTCGATGCTATTGCTGAGAGAAAATGCAACTGTAACCATCTGTCACTCCAAAACAGAGAATCTTGCCGGTATAACATCTCAGGCAGATATTGTTGTCACCGGGGTCGGGAGAGGAAGGTTCTTCGGACCGGAATACTTTTCGAAAGACTGTATCGTGGTGGATGCGGGGATCAATTTCGTTGACGGGCAGCTGTGCGGAGATGTGGATTTTGAAATGACGGAGGCAAAGGTGCAGGCCATCACTCCGGTGCCGGGAGGCTTGGGTGCTGTAACATCAATGGTTTTGCTGCGCAATGTTATAAAGGGTATGCAGCTGCAGGGCGTAAAATAAATCAAATCGGAGAAAAAGCTATGGAGAAAAGGGTATTAAAACCCGCTGAAGTTCTGGACAGTGTTATTGAAGTTTCTGTCGGCAAGGCGGCCGGGGGCTTCATCAAATTACTGCTCCTCGGCATCCTGGCAGGTGCTTTTATCGCTTTTGCCGCCGAGGGCTCCAATATGGCGGCATTCAACCTCTTAGCGAAACCTGAGACATTCGGCTTGGGCAAGGTATTGGCGGGAGCTGTATTCGGAACGGGCCTGATGCTGGTAGTTTTGGCCGGGGGAGAGCTCTTTACGGGAAATACTCTGATATTGGCCGCTGTCTGTGAAAAGAAAGTCAATGCAGCAAAGATGCTGAGAAACTGGGCCGTAGTATATGCCGGAAATCTTCTGGGATCAGTCTTCATAGCTTATATGATAGTCCAATCGGGGCTGTTTTCAAGCGGAGGAGACTTACTTGGAGCTGTTACCTTGAGAATAGCGACTTATAAGGTGAATCTTAGTTTTCCCGCAGCATTTTATCTAGGGATAATGTGCAATTGGCTGGTGTGTCTCGCTGTCTGGCTGTCTTTTGCCGCGGATACCATGGCCGGGAAGATTTTTGCCATCTTCTTTCCTATCTGGCTGTTTATAACTTCCGGATTTGAACACAGTGTTGCAAATATGTACTATATCCCGGCAGGGATCATGATAAAGAACGTTCCGGCCTTTTTGAAACTCTCCGGCCTTGATCCAGTCGCTTTAGAGGCTCTCTCTTGGGCCGGTTTCTTTTTCGACAATCTGATCCCGGTCACTCTGGGCAACATCGTCGGAGGCGGTCTTTTCGTCGGCATGGCCTATTGGTACATATATAAAAAAGCTTAGGCCTTGCCGCACAGACAGATTACGGACTCTTGACATGAACCGTCCGCTCCTTTCATATAATTGATTGATAGGGAGGGCGGACAGTATGGAAAACATTTTATCTTTCATAAGGCCGGAACTGTTTATACTGGTTATTTTTTTATATTGTGCGGGATTGTTTCTAAAGCTTTATAAAGGGTTTAACAGGGACTGGATGATACCTTATATACTGCTGGCGTTAAGCTTTATAATGACCCTGGCCTATGTCAGTGTTTATTTGAATCAAGGTTTCGCCCCGGCGGTAATTGTGTCAGTAGTTATTCAATCAGTTCTTATCGCAGCTGTTACGGTTTTCGGAAACGAACTGATACAACAGGCCAAAAAGAGGAACGAATAGATGGTTATTTAAGCCGGGCAAAGGGCATCCTATTATACAACCGTTGCGAATCTATGATACGCACGGTTTCGTAACGGAAAAATGTATGGAGGATAGCGATATGACTGACGAAAAAGAAAAGAAAGACAAAAAAGAAAAGAGGGATCCGGAAACTACAATACCCTCTTTTACGACTTTTCCCATAGCAAATTCTCACACCATCGATATCGATTCAAGAGTGACCACCCCCTCGGAAGACGATCTTATTGAAGGAAGAGAATGGGTCAATATGAATCAAAAGTAATTCGGGTCTCATGGGTATCTGTTATTGTTTTGTTTCTTGATCTCATTCAAAAAATCATTGAATGAGTCATCGGGCCGCTCTCGATAAAATTCGAGGATGTTTTCGATTTTAATGCCCAGGCCCTCCTGTTTTTCCCGATAGAATTCCAGGAGGTGCTTTTTCTTAATGCTCATTAGCTGCTGTTTGTTCCTGTAAAAATCCCAAAGCTTATCTTTCCTGGCACCCAGATCATGCTGCCTTTCACGCAGCAGGTCGATGAGGCGGTCAAGCTTGAATCCGAACTCCTCTTTGAGTTTTTTGATATCATTGAAAGATGCGAGTTTTCTGCTTTGGGCATCATTTTCGGAAATATATTTCCCGATGACTATCTGATACCGCTCCCATGCGGTTTTAACAGCATCCTCCCAGGACAGATATACCTTGTCGGAGGCATTATCACCAATACGTTTCAGGATGTCGGTATTGTCGCAGGCAAACAGTATGGCCTCGGCCAGATCAACGGCATTTTCATCAGCAAGGAGGGCAGTCTCCATATGTACCACCCGCTCCGCGGCACAGCTGTTTTTTATCAGAAGGCTGGGACAGGCGCAGGCTGCCGCTTCGGATACCACGATGCCGTTTGTATCATATGTAGAGGGAAACAGAAACATGTTCGCCAAAGTATAATAGGCCCTGAGCAGTTCTCGATCATATACCGCCCCGGTAAATATGCAATCCTCCGAAAGCCCGCATTCCTTTGCATAGCTTTGTATGCTGGGGCGGTCGTAGCCGTCGCCGACAAAAACCATTTTAAATCGCCGGCCTCGCTGCTTTACGAGTTTCAAGGCATCAATAGTAAGGCGGTTTCCCTTGTACCACATCATGCGGCCTACAAAGAGAAAGACAGGTATATCCGGTTCGAGCTCATGCTCTTTGCGAAGCCGGTCAACGAGTCGTGTATCTGCAGTACCCCTCGGGAAATCCGTGCCGTTCTCCATGATTATATAATCCCCTTCATAACCGAAGGCTCTCATGTTTTCCCCGGCTCCCCGGGATACAGCCCAGACCTCATCGGAGGCATTTATATTGGAAAGCAGAAATTTCGCCGAAGCAGTCCTGATGGGGTCATAAGGGAGGACTTTTTGAAAATCGATGTCGAATTTGGTGTGATATGTAAAGACGATAGGGATGTCATTACTGAAACGCATTACTCGTGCCAGCACAGCGGAAGAAAAAGGGCAGTGGGAATGGATGATATCCATTCCAGTTTTCCTCAGGCGGTTTACGGAAAAGGGGTCAAAGGGATAGCCGGCTCGATAGCTCAGCTTTCTTCCGACTTTTGCGCTGGGATAGCGGATCACCTCGTAAGGATAATCATCTGATATATTTGGATACCAAGGCGTGGCAACAACCGCTCTGCCGTAGTTTTTCTGGATCTCAAAAGCATAGTTGGCAGCCGCATTGGACACACCGTCGATAGTTGGTGGAAAAGAGTCGTTAAAAATACCAACTGTCAGCTCCGTTTTAGCCACAGCATCTCCTCCGTACTGTCAGTTTAATTCACACTATCAGTTTAATTCTGCAGACTCGGCGTTGTCAAGAAGGTATTCGGGGATACTGTCACCGTATTCATCCAAAATTCGATGCTCGTATTCTTTCAATAAAAGATCTACAATTTTGTCATAGCTCATTGTGCCCTGAGACTGTGCATTGGCCGCCAGGTACTTATCGTTGGCCTTTTTAGCTATTGAAGTGACCCGGGCGGTGTGGCTGTTCCAATAATCCCTGCTTACATTTATTTCTTTGCGTACCTGCTCGGGGATCCTCAAGCAGATATCATTGTAAATGAGCGGATCTACGTTATTGTAAAGCTCTTTTAAGGTATAAAGGAAGGCATTTAGCGTGCTGCTGTATCGGAACTGGGTTGACTCAGAGTTTATCCCTGCCAGATAAGCTATGAATCCGGCTTCGTCCTCTCGCATAAAACCCTTTAAATGAGCCAGCTCGTGGCATACAGTATATGGGATGTGGTATGCTGCGATATCCCGGTTGTAATTTGCCTCCATAGTGAAAGGAGAAAAAATGCCGGTGATACCCAAATATGACATGGCTTCAGAAAAGAAGACAGGCTTCGGTGACGGATAATAGCCGGAAAGGGAGGGGTAGCGGTCTTCCAGTTCCCTCATCCCTTTCGTGGCGG
>JAKJCD010000050.1 GCA_022706625.1 Bacillota bacterium
GCTCGCCAAGAATAGTCTTTACTTCCTCAAAGGTCTGATAAAAAACAATATCTTGGCCTATAGTGATATGGGGTGTGTATCTGCGATTCTCAGGAGGAAATCCCAGTGACTCCGCAGCTTTGTCGATTTCCTGCTGCAGAGCATGCAAGGAGAGCAAATCTCCATTTATCCCCAGCCACAATGTCCGTATTAAATCTTTTCCTGAGAAAATGCCCATATTTTGGAGTCTAAGTTCAAAAGGATGCCTTTCACTGCATATCTGTTTTACGGCTTCATCAATGGACTCTTGATCTTGATATCCTATCTCTTTGAAAAACTTCAGGGTTATGTGGAAATTATCAATATAGCGCCATCTGCCCTTTTGAGCAAATCTCCGGTATTTTTGCTGATATTCGTATAATTGCTTTTTTAATGCTGAGTCGAAGTCGATCCCAATAAATGCTCTCATTTTTTTACCTTAACGTGATATCACCTTTTTATTTTTGTTATCCTTACAGGAGCTTTGCCGCCCGCTGACGGATTTGTCTTTCCTCTTCATCTGCGGGTTCGTCGATAACAATGCCGTGGGGGATCTTGATCTCTGTTTCCGGCTCAACGCAAACGAAGGTTAAAAATCCGTCAACATGTATGGTCGCTGTGATTTCGGACACTGCTTTTACATACACTGTTATACTGGTATTTCCTGCTTTAGCAACCTTTGAATAAAATGTTATGATATCCCCCTTTTGTACCGGTTTTTTAAAGGTGAAACCGTGTATGTTTACGCACAGCACATTCTGAGGTTTCCCATGGGAGGCTGCGGCAGCGACAAAGGCCGCCTCCACCAGCCATTCGGCGGATCTGCCTGCAAAAAGAGTTCCATGATGATTCAAGTCTTCGGACTTAACAAGATGGGAAATTTTATAATATTTCAAATTCAAACCTCCTGCCGGTGACCGGCTCACTATAAATTGGGTTATCATATATTTACCACTTTTTTGCTTCAATGTCTATATTAAAGGAAAGGCAAAGAGGGATTGTTATTATACAAATTAAGGCAAGCTTAATGAAAATCAATTGAAAAGACAATAAGATCCGGGTAGCCGAAGAGATCATATGAATGAGAAATAGTGAGATATAACAAAGAAAAATGTCTATATTAAAGGAGAGGCAAAGAGAGTTTGTATAAGAACATTTACTTGCCGCCGAATCGTCGAAATGCAAAACACTCTTGCTCTAAGTATGCACTTTTGTGTTATTATACTAATCAAGGCAAGCTTAATGAAAATCAATTGAAAGGACAATAAGATCTGGGCAGCCGAACAGATCATATGAATCAGAAATGATGAGACATGATAAAGAAAGCTTTTTGCACCTGCCAACCCCGCTGGAATACCTGCCGGCCCTCTCCCGTGAGTTAGGTATCGAATTCTATATTAAGCGTGATGATCTCACAGGTCTTGGGGGCGGCGGAAACAAACTCCGAAAGCTTGAGTACTTCCTTTATGATGCTAAAACCAAGGGAGCAACCGCTTTGATCACGGTGGGGGGAGCTCAGACAAACCATGGGAGGCTGACCGCAGCAGTTGCTGCAAAATACGGCATGAAATGCACCATAGTGGCCGTTGATGAGTACCCGGGCGAAGTTTCCGCCAACATACTATTGGACCGAATAATGGGCGCCGATGTTTTGCTTCACAAGGATGACGGTACTCCTATTGCGGACATCGTCGATAAAGTTGCTAAAAACTATGAGAAGGCCGGCGAAAAGCCGTATTTCATACCTATGGGAGGTTCTAATGAACTGGGGGCGCTGGGTTATTATGAATGTGCAAGGGAACTGCTTAAGCAGACAGAAAACAGCAGCGTATTTGTCGCCGTCGGCAGCATGGGTACGTATATGGGCCTTTTCTGCGGACTGCACGGATCCTCAGTTAAGCTGACAGGCATCCTCATCGGCCCCTTTTATGACGATGCCCAATCCTATGCTCTAAATTATTTTAACCGGTGCAAATCAGCATGGAAGCTAAATTTCAACGCAGAAAGATCAGATTTTGATATTCGAACGGGATTCATCCGTGGCGGTTATAATAATCCGGTCAAAGAAGTAAGAGAAGGCATTTATGAAATGGCAAGGAAGGAGGCTATTATTATAGACCCTTGCTACACCGGAAAGGCGTATGCTGCTATCAGGGACATGGTGGCCTCCGGTGATATCAAACAGGGAGAAAAAATCATTTTTATCCACACCGGCGGAACTCCGGGTATCAACACCCCTTCCCACAGAAGGGAAATGGAAAAAGAACTGATAGACGGCATAACCATCGAATGACATTGGCTGAGCTTTGCTTCTCTTGTGTCCTGTGTTAAAATATCCTGAAAAGAAGGGAATAGGATAGCGGGCGATAAGGGAGGAAGCGAGTATATGGATAAGCAGCGAAAAAAAGAAATCATAACAGAATACAAGTTAAAGGAAACCACAGGGGGCATCTACCGCATTTATAATATCGATACGGGAAAAAGCTTTATTAAAGGGGATGTGAATCTGGAAGCGGTAGAAAACAGATTCCTTTTTTCGAAGAAAATCAACTCCGCTTTCACCTTGACAATAGCCGCCGACTGGGCAAAATACGGATCCGATGGTTTTGCTATCGAGATCATCGAAGAGATAAAACCAGAAAATGAAGAAAGCAGCAAAGCATTTCGGGATCGCCTGAAAAAGCTGGAGGGCCTGCATAAAGAAAAATATCCGGAAGAGCTGCTCTACTGACCGGGGGAACGAGGGTGTTTTTATGACGGATTGCCGGAAAATCTGGGAATGCTTTATTAATGATACGGTTTTTAATGAAAAACACATTAAGCAGGACATCCTGAACTCGTGGAGGCGCTGTAAAAAATACGGGGTCACGCTCTACGACTTTGACGAGAATCTTCTGATGAAGCCGGATGAGAAAAAAAGATATGTTCTTAAGTATCTGCCGGAATATAGTGAACCGCGGTATCGGGAATTTTGCGATATCGTCGATAAACTGAATATTAACATCAGCGTTTACGATCATAATGCTAAGCTAAGGTACGTAGTTAATTACGACGATGCCTTTGATAGTTTGTATCCGAAGTTAGGTTACTTTTTAGATGCTGCGGAAGATAGCATCGGCACAAATTCAACATGCCTTGCCATTCTTGAAAATAAGCCTTTTATGGTGATCGGCCCCGACCATTATAAATATATATTCCACGAGTTCAGCTGTGCGGCGGCTCCATTTTATAGCGGCGATAATACAATAGCGGGTACGATCAATGCTTCCTTTATGAATACATCGGTCAATAGCGACACTTTGAACATTATTTACAGCCTTGCAAGGCTTTATGAGACCTTGGTTTTAGAAAAAGCGGTGAGCGCAAAAAAAGTAACATTTCAGGCAAGCAAGGGCAGCCGACGGGAGGAGTTCTACACCTTCGAAAGCATTTTAGGGGAATCCGAGGCTATAGATCGAACGAGAAGGCTTGCTAAAAAAACGGCAAAGGTCGATACTACTATATTGATTTATGGGGAAAGCGGCAGCGGGAAAGAAATGTTTGCCCAGGCAATTCACAGCGAAAGCAAAAGATGCAACGGACCTTTTGTGGCGATCAACTGCGGCGCAATACCGAAAGAACTGATAGAAAGCGAGCTGTTTGGTTACGAGGCGGGTGCTTTTACCGGCGCTTCAAAAGAGGGGAAGCAGGGCCTTTTAGAGTATGCTTCGGGCGGGACTCTTTTTTTAGATGAGATAGAGAACATGCCTTTCTCTGCCCAGATAAAAATATTGAGAGCGTTGTCTTCATCCTCAATAACCAGAATAGGAGGCAACAAGCCGGTTCCGATAGACATCAGGGTAATCGCAGCTTCCAAAAGAGATTTAAAGGAAGAAATAGAAAAGGGCAATTTCAGAGAAGATTTATATTACCGTATCAATGTCATCCAATTGGATATACCTCCTCTCAGGGCAAGAAAGCAGGATATCAGGCTGATTTTCGAACATTTTATCAAGACGTTTTCGGAAAAGACCGGCATAAGTATCACCTCGATTGACGACAAATTTATAGAATATCTTGAAGCCTACCACTGGCCAGGAAATGTAAGAGAACTTATAAACGTCATCGAAAGATCACTGGTACTCTCAGATAACGGTGAGGTTGACGATTCGGTGCTTCCCTCTGCTATAAAAGAGAGCTACATTGCCGCTAAACCGAAAAACGACTTTAACAAGGTTTTCGAAGAAAAACTGCCCGAAGGCAAATGCCTGCTGCAAATTGCGGAAGATATAGTTATACGGCGGATATACACTGAAGAAAATCGTAATGTGGCGAGGGCAGCAAAGCGCCTGGGGATATCAAGACCTACACTGTATAAGAAATTGAAAGACCTGGATACATAGTTGTCAAGATTTCGCTTGTCAATCAAGTGTAAAGATTTGTTATCGCAATAGGTGGTGTAAAAATAATTTACACCACCTATTATTCTTGTACGGCGCAAAAGGCTAAAATCTCTTTGCTTTGGTCCGGTGTTTTGGTTGGCAGGCAATTTGCATAAATAACCGGCGGGGGTGGTTCCATGCCATGCGTAAACATCAAAGCAAAAAAGACGGATAAGGCAGTCGATTTAAAAAGCCTTGCAAGGGAGCTTTCTGAAAAGACCGGGATCACAAAAGAGCGAATAAACGTTATCGTAGATTTTTATGATAGAACCGATTTTTTTTCGGGAGGCAAGGACGATCAAATAATCGTTATGCTGTATATCTCGGAAACCAATGACAATAGCGCAGTAAAACACATAATGCAGGCTATAGCAGCGGTGACAGGAAAGCATTTTGGTGAAGAGTCAGTTAGTACGGCTGTAGTGTGTAATGTTATAAAAGAGGGATTCATGTATTTAAATAAACAGTTTAAGTAGGAGGGGTGTAAAATGAGTAAAATCGTATTGATCCACGGAGCATGGCATAACGGAAAGTGCTGGGATGCGGTGGCAAGGCTGCTAAAAGAAAAAGGGCATGAGGTCATGGCCCTTACGCTGCCCGGCAACGGGCCAAATGACAGTAAGAATGTCAAATATGCAGATTATGTTTCCTATGTTGCAGAATCATTAAACTCCCAAAAGGATAAGGTCATCGTTGTCGGACATTCAAGTGCCGGGCATGTTATGCAGATGGCAATTCCGCTTGCTAAAGAAAAGGTGGAAAAAATCATATTCAACAATGCATGGATACTGCCTGACGGAAAAGCCCAGTTTGATTTTGTCCCGGACGAGATAAAATCCATGATGAGGGCAATGGCCGTTGAACGGGGAGACGGGGCGATACCCATCGATCCGAAGTTCGTCAGAGGCTTGTTGGCAACACAGGCTGATGAAGAGCAATTTGATGCACTGATGAACATACTTGTCACCCAGCCTTTAGTGATCATGGAGACTTCGATAGACAGCAAAGCATTTGAAAAGCTGGATATACCCATGGTATTGCTCTACTGCACAAAGGATATGTCCGTTCCTCCCGGGGCATTTTTAGGAATGTTCAAGGTCCTGGGCGATAATCCGGTCGTTGAAGTGGAATGCGATCATGAGGGTATGTTTACAAATCCGTCAGCTTATACCAAGGGACTTTTGGAGTGCATAGCATTGTAGCCGCAGGAGAGAAGGAAATCCGGCTGCGAAAGCCGCCGCAGGACTGTTAAACTACTTTTTTTCGGGGACGTTTTTATTGTCCATCTGGGCTTTGTACTTGTTTCCCACTTTGACGGAACGGAATACAGAGCCTCGTGAAATTGTATCGGTGCCAAACCTGCTGCGGATACTGTCCACGGCTTTGTCCAGCCTGCGCTCCCGCTCTTTCTGTTCATCGGAGAAAAGGGATTGCTGGATGCAGTCCTCTTTTGTCAGATCCGAAAGAGAGACCCCTAACAGCCGCAGCGGGGTGCGCCGATCCCAAAGCTCTGTGAAGAGTTTTTTTGAGATGTCATAGATTTCCGATGTGATATCCGTCGGTTCAGTAAGTTTTTTTTGGTGAGATCTGTTCTGAAAATCGTTTCCGCGAATAGTGACGGAAATGCAATATGCCTTTGCGCCGTCGGCCCTCATCCTTGATGCGGAGCTGTCGGTCAGTGCAAGAAGGATCCTGCAGGCATCCTCCGTTGTCGTCACATCCTCCTCCAGAGTAGTTGAGCTGCTGTATCCCTTAGCCTCCTCCGCTTCTGCCAAAACCGGAGAGTCATCGATACCGTTCGCAAAATCGTGGATCTGCCGCCCGAGCTTTATGCCCGCAATCGATTGGATCATCCCCAGCTCCGTTTTAGCCAGGTCTCCGATAGTTCTGATGTTTGCTTTCTTCAAACGCTCCTCAGTAGCTTTACCGATGGTAAACAAAGTTCGGACGGGAAGGGGCCAAAGCTTCTTTTCGATTTCACCGGTGAAGAGGGTGTGGACTTTATCCGGCTTTTCAAAATCGCTTGCCATCTTTGCAAGGAGCTTATTGGGACCTATGCCTATGTTAACGGTAAAACCCAGAGTATTACGGATCTCATCCTTTATTTTTGAGGCGGCTGCAACAGGATCGGGATGGATTTGCCCCATACCGCTCATGTCCATGAAGCATTCGTCGATGGAGTACTTTTCTACAACAGGGGCATATTTTCGGCAGACATCCATGAAATCTCCGGAACTTCTTTCATACAGATGGAAATCCGGTTTGGCGAGGAAAAGGTGAGGGCACTTTCTTAGAGCCATTGCCACCGGTTCCCCGGTCTTTATGTTATACTTTTTTGCCGGTATGGACTTTGCCAGAATTACGCCGGTACGCTTGTCCCTGTCTCCGCCAATAGCGGAAGGGATGAGCCTGATGTCTTTTCCGCCGGTTGCAACCCGCCTTGCCGCTTCCCAAGAAAGGAAGGCACTGTTTACATCGGCGTGAAAGATGAGCCGTTCCATAAATCAAATTCCTTCTTTAAAAATCGGTAAAAAGCGGCCTTCTTAATCGGAGAACAGTTTCCGGGGCATTATCAGCTGCTTTTATTCCTTTGGTGTAAAAAGGCGTTTCTTATAATAGCTTTCGGCTAAGTATATCGCAGCGGCGGGATTGTGTCCTGTTACGCGATCTTTTACGATCAAATATGTAACGGGCAGATTGCAGTGTTTTATGAACAATGTATCATGACCTACGCAAAGGCCGAGGATGACAGCCAACTGACAGCCTGCCTTTTCTAATGAGATGGCCTGGCCGATGGGATTGCATATCGATTCGAATCCCGGATCCAACTGCCATTGCGACATTTGCATTTCCTCTTTGGTAAGAAAGGAACACTTGCAGCAAACCGTATCCAATTGAAAACCATTGGCTTTAAATACATTTGCCGCTATGCCCGCCTCTTTTCTCAGCCCGATGCAGTGGGCGATGCCTAATTTTTCAAAGCCCATATTGTGCGCAAAATCCATGATTTCTTCGATTCTTGTACGCTTTAAATAACCTTCATATTCGGTCCTGCATGCCTGTATTGCTATTTTATTGTTCTCTTCGATCTGATATGTATCAAAGCTTTCGTCCCGAAGTTCATCATCCCTGCAGGGACAATTCAAAGGTGCGTCTTTCAGATTCCCGGTTTCACAGGACAGCTTTGTGCAATGGCCGCAAGTATACATTTGATGCTTCCTCCTATATAAAAGTATCAGGCTTTTCTTCGACACGGCGGCCCTTTTCTCAATTAGCATTTAACGATTTTTACGGCGTATGCCTGCGCTTATTACAAAGGGCCTGCTTTGTATTATATCATACAAATGCACAATAATTTGAAATGACTTGAAATGTATTCGACAAAATACCATATTATAGGTTATAATATAGAAAAATCTAAAAAGGCGTTTACGAGGTTCAAACATGGACGTATATATCGCAAGACAGCCGATCTTTGACAGAAACCTAAAAGTATTCGGATACGAGCTTCTGTATCGTCAAAACAAACAGAATTTTTTTACCGGCGTGAACGATGATCAGGCGACATCGGAGCTGATATACAATACATTTGTTATTATGGAACCAAAAGAGATCACCGGCGGGGCGTTAGCCTTTATCAATTTCTCAAAAGACCTGATCGACAGTGATATCCCCTATCTTTTACCGCCAAAGGATATAGTAGTAGAGGTGCTTGAGCGAAATGAAGCCAATCAGGCTACCGTTGAGGCCTGTAAAAAACTGCGATCAAAAGGATATACCATTGCCCTTGATGATTTTATTTTTGATAAAGAAAACAGTCCGCTGATAGAGTTTGCGGATATTATCAAAGTCGAATATCCTGCAGTGGATATTGCAACACATCAAGGCTTGATAAAACAATACGGCTCAAGAATCAAATTCCTGGCAGAAAAAATAGAAACAAGAGAAGATTTTAATAATGCCGTTAAAATGGGATATGATTTCTTTCAAGGATACTTTTTTAGCAAGCCTGCCATGCTCGATTCAAAAGAAATCGAATCTTTCGATGTAAATATATTAAATGTTGTTCGGGAATTGAGCCAAAAGGAACCGAACTTCTATGTGATTTCAGATATTATTGAACGGGATATGGGTCTTTCATATAAACTGCTGAAGCTTGTCAATTCGGTATACTACGGAGCAAAAAGCAGAATAAAAGACATTCATCAGGCATTGGTATATATAGGGAGCAACGAACTGTACCAGTGGTTTTCGCTTATGATGCTTAAAAATGTACAAAATATAGAGAATGCGGAAATAATAAAATTGTCGCTGATACGTGGAAAACTAATGGAGTTTATGGCGGTCGAACTTGGCTGCAAAGATAAAATGGAGTACTTCTTTACCGGTATATTTTCCTTTATAGACGTGCTGCTGAACAAGCCGATAGAAAAGATAATGGATAGCCTGCCTCTTTCCGACAGTGTGAAACAGGCTTTGCTTGGTAATGACAATGAGCACCGAAAGTTTCTGGATTGCGTCATCGCATGTGAATCGGCTGACTGGGGCGCAATAGAACATAGGCATCCAATGGATAGGATCGGTGTAAAAAAATTTATGGATCTTTATATAGAATCTCTGAAATGGGCCGAAAGACTGAACTACTGACCTTCCGTTTAATTATTATGAACGGCCTGAAGTGTGTATTGATAAATAACCGTTGGAATTAGTTTATTTATGGAGGTATGAGTAAAATGGCCAAGTTAAAGGGTAAGATGGTTTTGTCAGCGTTGGTTTTGGCACTGGCCTTAGCAGGAGGCTGTTCATCAAATCCTGCTGATTCGACGGCAGGAAATTCCGAAAGCGGGACATCGATCGTGCTGGACGGGAACTGGAAGATCATCAAGCAGGAAGGAAAAGATGATATCCGGGTTTTAAATTTAACTGATGTGAGGCAGGCTACCTATTATACCTGTGGTGTTTCCGCCTTGCAGACCATCCTGTTTTATTACGGAATTGAATACCAGGAATCTACCCTGGCTGAGTTTGCGGGCTCGAGTGCAGACGCCGGCACCCCTCCGGAGGGGATCGTTCAAGCCGTGGGAATTGTCAACCGGGAGGACGGAACTGATTTTACGGCCGAGATCAGGCAGAATGCAACCATTGACGATCTAAAGGAGTTGATCGATGCGGGGATCCCGGTGATCGTGGATATCCAGGCATGGCGGGATGAGGATGAAGAGCCGTTTTGGAAAGATGACTGGATCGACGGGCATTATGTCGTTGCTATCGGCTATGACGATGACAATATTTACTTTGAAGAACCCTGCATCATGAATTCTATCGGAAGTATCCCCTATGACGAATTGCTGGACAGATGGCACGACTATGAGGGAGCGGAAGACTTTGATCCGGCGACATCGAGGATAACCCAAAACCTTATTATAGTTATACAGGGCGAGGAACCGTATATATTTGATCCTGTTTTACATATCGATTGATCGGCAAAGGAACGATCCTTGACAATGGCATGCATCTAAATTCGGGGCATGTCAGTTTTTCATGTTATTATAGAATTGACATATTGAATCAGAGGAGCGATATATTCTCGGGAGGATGCATCGAAGGAGCTTTTGATAGCCTGTTCGGTGCTTATTTCTTCTTGGGTTTTATTTCTTTTTTTGCGCAATGCCGTGGCAAAGGCCTTCATTAAAAAACGATCAAACATACCCATTTTCTCATAATCAAGTCCGCCTTGCATATAAAAATGGGGAGTTTTGTTCAATTCGTCCTCCGTGAAATTAGATCTCCAAATTTCCTCAAGAGTATTCTCAGCTGCGGCAGGCATGGCTCCGGTGGCAAATACGATCAAATCGGAATTTCCGTTATGGGCAATAAGTTCTTTTATTTTGTCCAGACCGTCTATTCTGCCTGCGTGAAGCCGGCTGCCGAAAATAATAAGATCATATCTCACAACAGAAGTGCCGGAGATATTTTTGTATTCGGAAATATCGCATTTTAGCTCGTCGGCGATCCATTCCGCATACCGTTTTGTAAAACCAGTCTTCGATTTATACACAACTATTGTTTTCATGTTCCCTCCTTAGAAGTGCGGATAATACCGCAGCATATCATTTTATGAGCAGATAGAAACAAATCACATGTGAATTATACCATAATTGTCAAGTGGAGGGGGGGTTGAAAAACTTGAATTCGCCCTTGGGATGTCAAACAAATACCCCATCTCAAAGGGCTGCAAAATCGTATCCGCAGCCCTATCGATCCGGCCGGGGGCAGAAAAGCAACCAAAACCCCGGCCGAAACTCAGGAATAGTTGCCTCGGGTTTTGAAAAAGCAACTATTTACGATTTTGAATGCCGATTCTGGTTGCCTCCGGCGGGTATCTCGCCCGCCGAAGGAAGATAAGTTAAAAAGATGTTGACATATGTCATAAACGGGATATAATAATTGTAAGTGACATATGTCATAAATAAAAGGAGGTGAGCAATATGCCTAAAAGAGACGGAACAGGCCCCGTTGGTGTTGGAGTGATGACCGGAAGAGGTTTAGG
>JAKJCD010000051.1 GCA_022706625.1 Bacillota bacterium
GGCGCTTTTGCCCCTTAAAATCATATCGCATCATAATCCCCAGGATTTGACTTTCTCCACCAGCTGATAGTTCGTCAAATCATAATGGAGCGGGGTAATGGATGCATACCCATCCTGGACGGCGATCACATCGATATCTCCCGGAAGACCCGAATATACCACAGGATTACCGGAGTAAATATAAGAAACACTTCCCTTTCCCATGCTCCGGACTTTGAAGTCTTCGTCGTATTCCCTTGCCCCAAGCCTTGTAACTCGAATGCCTTTTACCTCTGAAACAGGAACGTGTGGCAGATTGATATTGAGTACCGTTCCGCCATCCAGCTTACCGGCGGCTGTTTTCAGCGCTGTGAGGGCCATTTCGCAGCTTGCTTCGAAGTGTACGGGGTCACGGGCATTAACGGAAACAGCAAAAGACGGAATGCCGTTTATGACACCTTCTATTGCGCCGGACACGGTGCCGGAGTATAAGGTATCTGTTCCCAGGTTAGATCCGTGGTTGATGCCCGAAAACACATAATCTATATATATGCCCTGGTTTTTAAGTATGCGCAGCCCAAGCTTGACACAATCCGCCGGGGTGCCGGATACTGTCCATGCGGCTGTTGCATCCGGCAGGCTATTATACTCCGTTACTTCGATGGGAACCGTTACTGTGATGCCATGGCCGCATGCGCTTCTCTGGCTGTCCGGCGCAAATACAAAGACATCGGATACGGCTGAAAGGGCTGCCGTCAAGCGACTTATCCCTTCGGCCTTTATCCCGTCATCGTTCGTTATCAGTATTTTCATATCCACCTCCGAGTCAGATCATAATATTATACCACCCAAAGCAATTCCTTAAAAGCTTTGTTGACATTTATAAGAAATAATGCTGAAATAATTCTAATATGCTATGCAGCAGAATCAGACAGCCCCGGATCAGCCGGGCCGGCTGACTGTTTGGATTTACGGAGGTAAACAGCTATGATCTACGGGACAATATATTATGAAGGAAAGCAACGGCTCTGCTGTATTGACGGTGTGGGTAAAAGGGTTTTCCTTCTTTATGATTTTTTGATTCAGGAATGCGGTGAAGAAAGCATACCTGTAACCATGATACAGTTCATATCCGTCTACCGTCCGGAATGGACGGATCGGGTCGCCTTGTTTTACGGCGCCCGTCCCGAACTCGCAATACCTTTGGAACAGGTAAGGCTCATGGCGCCTATTCCTGTGCCCGCAAGGAATCTGGTTTGCCTGGGCAAGAATTACAGAGCTCATGCGGAAGAACTTAAAGGACAGATTTTCTCCGACAGCCTGCCTGCACATCCCATTTATTTTACAAAGCCCGATCATACCGTAATCGGAACGGAAGAGATCATCCTCCTCCACAGTGCTGTCACAAAGAAGTTGGATTACGAAGTCGAATTGGCCGTTATAATCGGCAAAAAAGGTTCTGACATTCCTAAGGAGAAGGCCGAGGAGCATATCTTCGGCTACACCATCGCAAACGATGTTTCCGCAAGGGATCTTCAGAACGACCATACCCAGTGGTACAAAGGCAAGAGCCTGACGACTCACTGCCCTCTCGGACCGTGGATCGTTCATAAAGGTGCTTTCCCCTCTCCCCTGTCCTTAGATCTGAGGTGCTATGTCAATGAAGATCTGCGCCAGCATGGAAACACAAAGGACCTGATTTTTGATATTCCCTCGATCATAAGCGATTTATCCCGTGGATATGAATTGCGGCCCGGGGATATAATTCTGACCGGAACGCCTGCCGGCGTAGGCATGGGATTTGACCCACCGAAATATCTAAAAGACGGAGACCGGGTGGTTTGCGAAATTGAGAAAATCGGAATGCTGATAAACCCGGTTGCAGATCATATCGATCAACAGATATTTTAAAGCTCATCCTGCATGTTCAGCCAAGACACAGGCGCCGAGAACCGTTCCAATGGGATCATTTATGACCAGGTCAGCCTTTCCGTCATACTGAGTCTTTGACTTGTTTATCAGGACCAGGTTGTCGCCGCGGAAATAATTCACAAGCCCCGCAGCAGGATAAACCACCAGGGATGTGCCTCCCACAATCAGTGTATCCGCCCCGGAAATCGCATCGACCGCATCAGAGATCACATTGTGATCCAGCGCCTCTTCGTAAAGGACCACATCGGGCCTGACGATGCCGCCGCATCTTTCGCAGCGGGGGATTTTGGTTGTTTGCCCTTTTTCATCCCTGCAGTTTTTCTCGTCCATGATATAGCTCAAATCATAAAGCTCACCGCAATCCATACAGTAATTCCGCATCACGGAGCCGTGAAGCTCAAGGACCCTGTTGCTGCCCGCCATTTGATGCAGACCGTCGATATTCTGAGTTATAACTGCCGAAAGCCTGCCTTGCTTTTCAAGCTCCGCCAAAGCCAGGTGGGCATTGTTTGGCTTTACATCGGCATAAATAAGGCTGTTTTTGTAATAATCAAAGAAAGTATCTGTATGGCTTCGAAAAAAAGAATAGGAAAGCATCTCCTCCGGCGAATGGTTGTATGTCTTCATGGCATTATATAAACCGTTTTCCGAACGGAAATCCGGCACGCCGCTTTCTGTCGACACTCCCGCACCGCCGAAAAAAACGATACGCCGACTCTTGTCAATCATTTCTTTTAACTCTTTATACAAGTCTTTCACCCCCCCCACCATATTATTATATTTGTAGCAGCAACACAAGCTGCACCGGAATAGCCCTGCCGACATAAGCCTCACTGTCATAAATCATGCAGGTCATGACCGCCGGATCTGCATTTCCGTAAGGTTTTTCCAGTACCTTGCCGGCATCATCCTTCTTTGGCATGCCGGGTTGACTCTTTGCTCAATGGAAATAGTCTTGAAGTACTCCTTCCACATCCTCCGGTAGACTTCCTCCTGCTCCGACCGGCAGGGAAGAGCTTTTTCGTCGATGGGTGCGATATGCCACTGCCCTTCCGCACTGTAAAGTGCCTTTCCCCTTCTTGCATCGTGGATTATGAAAGGGTCGCCTTTCAGGCGGTCGGAGAAATGTTCTCCCAGGAGCTCCAATACACCGTGGTCCGGTTGGATCCTGGCATAAAGCAGTTCCTTATCCGGACTTAGAGACAGGGCGGAAAAGCGGATAAGTCCTGTTAAGCGATGGGCTTCGAAGGAGACTTTCTGTGCGATCCGTTGAGCTTCAAACACCACCGGATGGCTGTGAAGAGCATCAACACTATAACCCATTCTAAAACCCAGCCTGAGGTAATCAAGGGCAATATTTTCCCTCCCATCGAAGCATGACAGGAAAACACAGTACACCCTTTTTAAGGCTTGCTCTGATATTTTCGACGCAACGGCTTCGTAGACTTTTTGCGCATGGATCTCATCGGTCTCCACATAACGGCAGGATCGAAGCAGGTTGTTCTGGTAACTGTCCTGCCTGTATATCCCGGAGGCTTTTTCTTCATAATAATTTTGATAGACGCAGCTTAAAAAACCTTCAAAACTGCCGTCATACAAATAATCCATTTTTAGCTTTAACCCCATCACGAGCCTTTCTGCTCAATTCAGTTTTACTTGACAGTCTAAAGAAACATTGATATTTGCGCTCCATCGCCTATTAACGATAGCCTGTCTGTGCATCTTTCTCCATTGATCAGACGATTCCTCAATGCCGCAGGCTCCAATTCACAATCCCCGTAATATCGCCCGGCGCAGGTAATGAAGTATTTTGCTCTTTTCATGACCACACCGATTTTTTTCAGGTCCTCAAACCGGACCGCAGCTATGCGTCTTTGCCTAAGGATCCTACCCGCGGAAACCAATCCCACCCCAGGTATCCTAAGGAGTTCTTCTTTAGAGGCCTTATTGATTTCAACAGGAAACTGCTCAAGGTGCGATAGTGCCCAGGCCGCTTTCGGATCCATTTCCAAATCCAGAAAAGGGTTTCCTTCGCCAAGGATCTCATCCGCCCGGAAACCATAAAAACGCATAAGCCAGTCCGTTTGGTATAATCTGTGTTCTCTTGCCAATGGAGGCGCCGTCATCAACGGCGGAAGCCCGGGAGAGCTTATCAGCGAAATATAAGCAGAATAATAGACTCTTTTCATTTTAAAACTATTGTAAAGCCCTTCCGATGTCTTTATTATCTGGCGATCTGTTTCGCCCGATGCGCCTATTATCATCTGGGTGCTTTGACCGGCAGGGGCAAATCTTTCTTTGTATTTCCCTCTGGGCGGCAGTGAGAGCCCTGTTGCTTCCTCAGGCTGAAGATACCTGAGATCTGAGGCCGCAGTGACCACACTTCCCGGATAGCTGCGAAAACTGATTCCAAGTTGTTTTCTGTCTGCGATCGTTTCGGTGATTTGTTTCATCGGCAGAAAAATATCAGGAGTCTTCTTCTGAGGGGCCAGCTTCTTTAATCCATGTTCTGTCGCAAACTCTATGTTGACACTTATCCGATCTGCGACCATGCCGATCTTATGGATCAATTCCGGCGAGACCCCGGGGATGATCTTTGCATGGATATAGCCCGCAAAACCGTGATCCTCCCGCAGTAACGAAAGAGTGCGAAGCATCCTTTCGGCAGTCCTATCCGGTGAACCATCTACTGCGGAGCTTAGAAACAGCCCTTCTATATAGTTACGGCGATAGAACTCGATGGCAAGTTCCGCCAGCTCTTCCGGCTCAAAGGAGGCTCTTGCTACATCCTGCGATCTGCGGTTGATGCAGTATTCGCAATCGTATACGCAGCGATTGGACAGCAGCACCTTCATCAATGAAATGCAGCGGCCGTCTGCGGACCAGGAATGGCAAATCCCCATACATGACGCATTTCCGATCCGCCCTGCATTCTTCCTGTCCACCCCGCTTGTAGCACAAGAAACATCATATTTTGCACCGTCAGCCAATATCCTGAGCTTATCAAATATTTGCATATCCTCCGCTCCCCGATCCGGTCAAGAATTCAATGAACACACGTTCTCTTGATTATACAACGAAGCAAACAAATGTTCAAGTATAAAACAGCGTCTGTTTCTAGCCGAGTCTGGCAGGAAGATTACCGCTTTATACTCCGGCCAGCTATACCCTTGCTTAATCACCGGCAGCGGGTATAATCAAAATGGGCATAATAGATATTAACGATGATGATGATATAGCAAGGTATTTACACGGAGGCATTCATGGCTGAAAAGAAGAAGACCGCTTTCGTCCTCGGGGGCGGAGGCGCTCGGGGCGCATACGAGATCGGAGTCTGGCAGGCGCTGCGGGAAACGGATATCCGCCCGGACATGATCGCAGGCTGCTCAGTAGGTGCTATAAACGGAGCTTTGATAGCGCAGGACGATTTTGATCTGGCGGTGCGCCTGTGGAAAGAGATCCAGACAGATATGATAGTTGACAAAAGTTTTCCTCGGAAAAAAGACAGTCCTCTAAAAAAACTTTTAGACCGGTATCTCGATGAGTCTAAGATCAGGGCCAGCGGGACGGAATTTGGGCTCGTCACAGTAGAATTGCCAAACCTCACCCCGCGGTATTTTTTCCTCGAGGACATTGGGCAAGGAAAACTCATAGATTTTATTTTAGCCAGCGCTTCACTTTTTCCCGCTTTTAAAGCCGCGGACATCGACGACGCTAAATACGTCGATGGGGGTTATTTGGATAATTTACCCGTAGGCATGGCCTTGAAAAGGGGCGCAACAAAGATAATTGCCGTAGACCTTGAGACATCAGGGTTAGTGCAGAAGGAGGCTTTAAAACAGGCGGATGACCTGACAATGATCCGATGCAAATGGGATCTTGGCAACATCTTGGTCTTCGACGGGAAAAGTTCAGAAAAAAACCTTAGGCTGGGTTATCTGGATACGCTAAAAGTATTCGGTTTCTTTGACGGTAATCATTATACCTTTTCAAAAGGGGAATATAGCAAGCGAATGCTTGAGCCGGCAGAAGCTGCCGCTCGTATATTTGAATTGGATCCTGCTTACATTTATACTAAAAGCTCTTTTAAACGCCGTCTCAGCGAAGCGGTGCTTTCATACCGGAAAGAAACCGAAGCCGAGATCCATAGTTTTCGGGATCAGCTAAAAGCTCGTTCATTAGATAAAGAGCTGCTGCTTTCCCTGCTGAAGAAGATAAACCAGCGCTCTATAACTCTTGTCATAGCGGATCATCTGCAGGGCGATGCGGAAGCATCCGAAAAACTGATGAGAAAATCACTGTCACTGCTGTTCAAGGATGAAAATCTTGCAGCAAGCTATTTGATCAAGGATGGGATCATTTAGCTTTTGTTTCGTATGCGGAATGTAAAGTATTTCACAGCCGGTGTTTTAGAAAGAGCCGCTGTTATCAGCGATGCCACAAGAAAGCCTATTATAAACTGAAGCATGTTCATCGGAATGCTGAATGCGGAAACAGCAAAGTTCCCGTACAGGATCCCGCCGGCAATATAGTATCCGAAAACCATCCATAGCCCTGCCAATGTCATCCCAAGTATCTCTGACAGCGGTATGCTGTAGTGTTCCTTCTTTTTTAGCGCAAAAGCTATTATTATCAGAAAAACCGGGATCAGCAATGCGGCCAGCATAAGCTGATTCTGAATCGAATTGACAAAACTTCCGAGGGCGGACACATCGGGGATTTCATCCCCCAAAAGATTTGCCGGATTGTGAGTCGCCTCATATCGGATGATCCTGTTGACGGCAATGTGGAATACCATCCATATGATCGTTGTGGCGGCAATGGCTATAGCTGCATTTCTTCTGTTTCCTGCCGCTTTCTCTATGATGAGACCCATTAAAAGCGCCATCATCCCTTTAATGCAAAGAGTCCAGGGAGCCCAGTGAACATAGCCCAGAAATAAATCCGCAAGAGCTGATCCAACACCGGAGGCCACGGCGCCGTAACGCCATCCGAGAATAAGAACGGATAAAAACACCATACTGTCTCCCAAATGGATGTAGCCGTTGGTAAAAGGTACTGGAATAGCAATGATCATTGTTGCGACAGCTACGATGGCCATCATGACGCCCGTCAATATTATTTTATTTGTTTTCTCCGATACGGTCATTTTTGTTTCTCCGTTCTTCCGGTTATACTTGATTTGTTTGCTTTTCCATCTCGACTTACATGGCAGAATCATTTAGTGTAAAAAGCTTTACATTAGTTATTGTCAATACTATAATATTATTATACTGCAATCATTAAAATAGTCAGTTTTAAGTATTTTTATATATGCAGACATGGTATTTTCGCTTAAATATACATATTTCGACACCAAGTAGCTACAGTTTTTAGCAATGTGGTAGCAACAGGAGAAAACCGGCATGATTTCATTAACACCTGTGCTGAACGAAGAAGCAGCTATTCCTTTATACAGGCAGCTTTTTCATTACATCAGAGATGCTATTGTGAATCGCGACATATTTCCCGGAGATAAGCTGCCTTCGTTAAGAGCTTTATCCGAATCGCTAAATATAAGCGTGACGACGGTAGAACTTGCTTACGACCAGCTTTTGCTCGAGGGATACATCAACAGCAGACCCCGGTCAGGCTACTATGTGAGCAATATTTCTTACGGAGATGCTAAAGTTCCACTCCCGGATTCTTCTGCGGATTTGAGCGCAGATTACGATCCTGCCCGTCTCTGCGCTACTAAAGATAAAGGCAGCCGCACCTATGTCGACCCCGCATGCTTCGATTTTACCAAATGGAAAAACTGCTTCAATAAAGTCATTAACGATCACTCTTCGCTCTTGCTCTGCGAGGGTGATATCCAGGGGGAGCCGCCTCTTCGGGACGAAATATCAAGATATATTTATCAGTCCAGAGGAGTACGATGCAGCCTGGAGCAGGTCATAATCGCAGCGGGTACCCAACAGCTCATCAATATCCTCTGCATTATCCTGGAAAGAATGGGCATCGACCATGTGTCCTTTGAAAATCCGGGTTATGTTCCGGTGCGGAGCATTTTCAAGGATCGCGGTTTCAAGATGACTCTTGTACCCATTGACAGGGACGGAGTGAGGATAGAAAAGCTTCCCGCAAACATCCCCTCTGCCGTATACGTGAGCCCGTCAAATCAATTCCCCACGGGCTCGGTCATGCCCGCAGGAAGAAGATATGCCCTTCTGGATTGGGCCGAAAGAAACGGGAGCATCATCATAGAGGACGACTACAACAGCGAGCTTCGCTACGACAGCCGCCCGGTGCCCTCTCTTCAGGGGCTTGACAACAGAGAGCAGGTGGTCTATCTGGGCTCGTTTTCATCCACTCTTTTCCCATCCATCAAAATCAGCTACATGGTGCTGCCTGAGCCGTTGCACCAACTGTTTAGCGAGTCCCTCAAAGATTATGTACAAACCTGCTCAAAAGCAGAGCAGCTTACACTGGCACTGTATATGAGCAGCGGTTACTATCAGACAAACCTTAAAAAACAGAGGAAGCTCAATGCTCAGAAAATTCAGCTGGCAACTCTGGCCTTAAATGCACATCGCGGCGAGTCGATTCAAATATTAAACAACAGCTCCGGTCTTCATATGTTGATTAAGTTTCAAAACAACGGGAAAACACCGGAAGAAATATGCAGTCGCGCCGCTTCAGCGGGCCTGACATTAGCTCCTGTGAAAGGTTATGAGAATGAAAACGATTTTTCTGTAGTGATGTTTTACTACACCAGGATCAGTATCGATAATATCAAACAGGCTGTAAAAGATCTGGTTCTAATCTTATGCGAGCACTAAGCCGGGTCCCCTCATTATTACCACTTTTTTCAATCGGCAAAACCGTTAATATTTCAATATAATGCTTCGAAGCTGTTATTAACGATGCGGAGCGTTTTTGATTCGAAAGCAGTATACAGAATCGGATTTTTCCCCTTGCATATTATTGAAGTTAAAGACAAAATTGTTAAGTTATTATTTACACAAAGTTACCGCAAATCATTGCTTTTTGCAAATAAATATGCTATTGTCAAAGTGTTTGTAGAAAAAATATCAAACAATCAAAAAATCACTATTTCTTTCATATTGCAATACTATTATATTTTCTCTTTAAGAAGAAATATGAGGAAATGAACGGAGGTGGTTGGTTTTTAGTGTATTTGTCTGCAATTAATTAGTTGGCACAATTATTTTAATTTAAGGAGATTTGTAAAAATGCAAAATGACTGCGGGTGCAATTGCAACAAAACAGACGACAAAAGATATGCAGAATTAAAGGCGTATATCGATTCGGTCAAAAATTCACAAGGTATCACTATGGGAGTGCTTCAGGAGGCTCAGCGTATTTTCGGTTACCTGCCCCTGGAAGTCCAGAAATTCATTTCCGAGAACATCGGCGTTCCTATCGCTGAACTCTACGGGATCGCAACATTCTACAGCCAGTTTGCCATAACCCCCAAAGGCAAACATCACGTTGGAGTTTGTCTGGGGACCGCTTGCTATGTCAGAGGGGCGCAGAAGGTTATGGATAAAGTCGTTGAAGAATTGGGAGTCGGTGTCGGCGAGACCACCAAGGACGGTTTATTCACCATTGACGCTACCCGTTGCCTGGGTTGTTGCGGACTTGCTCCGGTAATGATGATAGACGATGACGTATACGGCAAGCTGGACAGCGTAGACGTTATTCCCGGCATTCTTGAAAAGTATAGAGTATGAGGTGGCGCAGATGAACAGTATCAACGAATTAAATCAAATGAAAACAGATGCCTTAAAAGGCTTTGAGGTTACTGAAGGCAGCCGCGTTGTAGTAGGAATGGCAACTTGCGGTATCTCCGCCGGAGCAAAAACAGTTTTGGAAAAACTGCTGGAAGAAAAAGCTGCCAGAGGGCTTGCCGATGTACAAATCGTTCCCACAGGCTGCGTAGGCATGTGCACGCATGAGCCCATCGTGGAGGTTTTCCAGCCCGGTAAGGATAAAGTGACCTATATCCACATGGACCCGGATAGAGTATCAAAAGTCGTTTCCGAGCACCTGATCAAAGGTAATCCTGTATTGGAATACACCTTGGGAGAGGGCGAAAACGGCAAGCTTAAGAACTTAGAAGACTTACAGTTTTACAGAAAGCAAAAACGGGTCGTGCTTCAAAATTGCGGTTTGATAAACCCCGAGGACATCAACGATTATATAGCCATCGACGGTTACCAGGCCCTTGCAAAGGCTGTTACAAAGATGACCCCGAAAGAAGTCATCGACCTGATGAAGGCCTCCGGCCTCAGAGGAAGAGGAGGAGCCGGATTCTCCACAGGTATGAAATGGAGTTTTGCCGCAGCAAATGAAGCCGATCAGAAATATATCGTATGCAATGCCGATGAAGGTGACCCCGGTGCATTTATGGACAGGAGCATCCTTGAGGGCGACCCCCATTCCGTGCTGGAAGCATTAGCTATCGGCGGGTATGCTATCGGAGCGACAAAAGGCTTTATTTATGTCAGAGCCGAATACCCGGTAGCTGTACACAGGCTGCAGATCGCTATTGCCCAAGCTAAAGAGAAGGGCTTCCTCGGTAAAAATATTTTCGGAAGCGGGTGTGACTTCGATATCGAAATCAGGCTGGGCGCCGGCGCCTTCGTTTGCGGTGAAGAAACTGCATTGATCGCATCCTTGGAAGGCAAGCGTGGCATGTCGAGAAACAAGCCTCCTTTCCCGGCAAACAAAGGACTCTGGGGCAAACCGACCATTATCAACAATGTTGAGACTCTGGCCAATGTTCCAAAGATTCTGCTCAAAGGACCCGAATGGTTCAAATCCATGGGAACGGAGAAATCCCCCGGGACCAAGGTATTTGCTTTAGGCGGAAAGATCAATAATACAGGTCTCGTTGAGGTCCCAATGGGTATCACTCTCAGAGAAGTCATCTATGACATCGGCGAAGACTGCATGGGCGGCAAAACCTTTAAGGCCGTCCAGACCGGCGGACCCTCCGGCGGATGTATAACTAAAGAAAACCTTGATACCCCCATCGACTTT
>JAKJCD010000052.1:0-509 GCA_022706625.1 Bacillota bacterium
GATATTAATTTGAATTTGATAGACCGCAGAAGCATGGCTCAGAAATTTAAGAAAGGCATTTACAATACGGACCGGCGGTACTGTCCCTATTTCCCTGTGCTCTTTTGCAACAGTCTTTTCGTAGAATAAAAGCAGCTCATTTTGTATATAACAAAGATCCAGTATGTAATTCGAGTCAAGCTCCAGAAGATACTTTTTATCGGCCTTACTCAGCAAGGCCCTTACAGCGTCCGCCGCCCAAAAAAAATCCACGCCCTTCATACAATGGGTTTCAATTGTTAATTTCCTCTTTTCTGCTTTGTTTCTGCAGGCGTATTCATCTATAGTTTCACAATGTTCTTCTGTAAGAGTTCGATAGAGAAGCTTCAAATCGTTATTTGGAGAAATGTTTAATTCCCGCCGCAGCTTTCCTTCAAATTTTTTATAGTAATTAATGGCCGCCGCACGGTTCCCCGTATTCTTACATATGTTTAGGATCCGGTATGCGAAATTCTCGTTATAAGGCTCTA
>JAKJCD010000052.1:528-10951 GCA_022706625.1 Bacillota bacterium
GTTCTTCTTCCCAGCGGTTCAATTCCTCATAAAGGTCAATGAGCTTTTTCATTATTTCGATCTGTTTGGTTTGGCATACAACCCGTTCAAACAGGATCATTTCGTTGAACTCTCCACAGTTTTTCAGATAAAACCCTTCAAGGAAATCCCCTTTAAACAATTCTTTCAACTGGATCAGCTCTTCAACCGGCCTTTTCCCTTGAGGGTCAAAACTGTCGATGCGCATTTTATCGCATTGAAAAAGATAATTTTTGTTGATCCTGCAGCTTTCTTTTGTTGTGATGATGAAATTCTGTCCGTTTGCATCTGCAGGTATCAGCTTCTTGACCATCCATAAGTTATAGCGCAGATTGTATCTGGCAGCTTCTTCATCGCTGTCCGGCCACAGGTAAGCAGAGATCCTTTCTCTGTTCATCTCACGGTCAGCATTCAGAACAAGCAGGCATACCAAGGCCATTAGCTTTGTACTGAGCTTGTCCGTGATACTAACTCCGTTTCGGCTGATATTAACTTGCCCCAGCATATTGATCGACAGCATGGAATCGTTCATTCCTCATTTCAGTTTATTGTACAGGATCTGACCGCTTTTTATCGTCGTCATTATTTTAATATCTTTGATTTCTTCATTCGGAACGGAAAGGATATCGCTGTCCAAAATAACGATATCTGCCAGTTTACCCACCTCGAGAGTGCCTTTATTATCTTCCTCGAAAATACCGTAGGCTCCATTGCATGTGAACATTTTAATTGCTTCGTATATCGATACCCTATGGGGTTCCACCGGATGATTCACGGCAGCATGAATCCCGAGGAGCGGATCGGCAGGAGTAACATCGCAATCAGATCCGCCGCATATAACTACCCCTTCTCCGATGATCTGGTTGAAGGGATTCGTCCGTTTGTAGTTTTCCCCAAGCCGCTCATGATACAGTTTATTTGGGCCGCCCCAGACATATTCGTAGGCAGGGGACATAGAAAAGACCAGGCCCAGCTTCTTTGCACGCCGAATATGATCCAGAGTGGGAAGCTCAACATGTTCCAGCCTGTGCCGCAAGCCTGTGTTCCCGGTCTTATCCAGAGCATACTCATGGGCGGCCAGCGCCTGCTCGATCGCACGGTCTCCGATTGTGTATAGAGCTAACTGCAGTTTATTGATATAGCATTCCAAAACGAATTGATTCATTTCCTTCTGAGTAAAATTCAGTCCGCCCATGTTGCCGGGACAATCGTTGTATTCGAAGGTAAGTGCGGAAGTCCTTGCGCCGAAGGTCCCATCCACATAAAGGCAGCCGCCGATTCTGGGAAGCTGCATTTCCTTCACTTTGGCGACGTCCGTCGTGGAATAGAAAAGTGCAACATCGATAGCCAGCTCATCCTTGGATTCATAAATGAACTCAGCATCTTTGTCACAATAAAGCCGTCCGCCTTCCATGGCATTAATCGTAGTTATTCCCTTTTCTACAACAGAATCGAGAAAGCCGCTGGCTGCTTCCATCCTTATGGAATTAGGGATAGATCGCAATACGTTATCACGAAGTAGGACGTTGGCATAATGTGTGATTATCCCCGTGGGAACTTGATTTTCATCAAAGTCTATGCCATCCAGGGTAAAGGGTATCTTGTAATAAAGCAGGGCATAAGTATTCAGAACGCTGGTTTGATACTCCACGCTATTAATAAAAACGGGGGCATCCTTACAGTACCTGTCAATAATTATCCTGTCAGGGAATTTACCTTCCTTCAGGTTCTGTTCATCGAGGCCGATGCCGCGTATGCTCTTTCCCGGTGAAGCCTTTGCAGCTTCGGATATCAATGTCCCGATGTCGCGAAAAGACCGAGCCCTGCTCAAGTCCAGACTTCTGGAATTGAGCGCAGCTTGAACAATGTGAAAATGGCTGTCTATAAAACCTGGGAGAACGGTCCGCCCCTTAGCATCGATGATTTTAACGGCCGCAGATATATACTTCTTGCAGCCTTCGCCCTTACCCATATCGCTGATGGTCCGCCCCCGGATCGCGATCCAATCATATTCAGCATCATCAGCCATTGAAAGGCACCTGGCGTTAACGATCAGCAGATCTCTTTTCATATCGACCTCATAATACTGTTTTCTAAAGTAAGTCATTTATTTCATTGTATCCTTCTTTTTGCTAAATATCAAATTGGGTTATTTGGGTTAAACGTCGGTCCACAAACGCCGTTGATGAATGAATTAAGGAGGGTTCGAAAGGTCGGTTAATCATAGTGTGCAAGGCCGGATCATAACGGGATCCGGCCTATAGACTAACGCAATTTATACTAATTCCTTTTTTAAGAAATCATAGATGACCTCTGCGGTCTTCACAATTGATGAGATGGTGGCATATTCATCCCGGCTGTGAAAGTTCTCCCCTTCAGCACCGAATATGACGACAGGAGCACCCAGCCGGGAACCAAGGTAATTGAAGTCGCCGATACTTTGAAAATATGCTTTTGCAGGCTCGGAGCCGCAAACCTTTTCCACGGAATCAATAAAGGCTGCCACAAAGGGGTCCTCCTCATCAACCGTGTAGGGCTTAAAGCCTCTGGAGTCTTCGCTGGGAGCCTCTCTGAAGCTGATCTTATAGCTGCATCGAATATCTGCCCGCCCGATAGCTTTTTCGATCTCCCTGACAATGGTTTCCTCGCTCTCCCCTCTCACGATGTGCCAGAATAGCCTGACCTTGGCATAATCCGGGACACTGCACGCCCCGCCGTCGCTTTCGATGGCGACGACACAGGCAACTCCCGTCCCCAGGCATTCGTCAGCGATATAGTTTGCGTTTTCCAGTTCACAGACCACTTTTGCCGCATCCAGGGCTGCGCTCTTCCCGTTTTGAGGCAGGGCTGCATGAGCTGATTTGCCGAAAAACTCGATCTCCAGACCATATCCTCCTCTTGCGCCCAGGCAGACAGTCGGAAAAGAACTGCCAACAAACCCGGCAGAAGGTTCTGTCACAAGAGAAAAATCAACACCCTTCAAATAGCCTTCCTCGATCAGAGCATTTGTGCCCATGCCGTAAGGCCCTTCTTCCACAGAGACATAGGTTGCAATAATCCTTCCTTTGAAATCCTTATGCTCGCCGGAGAAATGCTTTAAAGCCAACATCGACGCAGCGCAGCCGGATTTCATGTCCAAAGCACCCAAACCGTAAATCCTGTCGCCATCGACGCAGCCGGCGTAAGGATCCACCGTCCATCCGCTGCACAGCTTGACCGTGTCCAGATGGCCGTTGACGCAGATCGTGGGGCCGGGTCTGCTGCCTTCCAACTCTACAATCACGTTTTTACCTTTAAAGCCTGTTATTCTATCTTCATGGTACTCATGCATGCGAGGCTCCATCCCGTTTTTACGGAACCAGTTTTCTACAAACTCCATGATACGTTCTTCTTCGTAATAAGGGCTCTTTATGGCGATGAGCTTTTTCACCAGTTCTGATACTTCATTTTGACTAATCATAGCGCTGTTCTCCATTTCATCCCGCTATACTTCAACCGCCTCAGTGATTTCATCCGCACGCTGCGCATCGATTGCCGCCTGCATTTCCGGAGTATTAGACCATACAAATTTTCCTGTGGTTGCATAGATGATTGCAATTATCGGGACAAGAATGGCCAAAAATGTGTAAGGCAGATATTGCAAAGTGGGGACTCCGAGAGTCCCGGTAAAGTAAACTCCGCAAAGCCCCCAGGGCACCAAGGGAGATGTCACGGTAGCCGCATCTTCACAGGTCCTGGAAGCGACCATTCTTCTGACTCCAAGCTTGTCATAGGCGGGAAGATACATTCTTCCGGGGATGAGGATGGCTACATATTGGCTGGCTGAAATCATGTTCACAAGGATCGCAGAGAATACATGTGTAATAATGAGGTTTCTTGCATTTCTCGTCGACGCTGCCATTTTGTTCAAAAGCGCTTCCAAGCACCCGGTTTTTTCCAGGATTCCTCCGAAGCTTAAGCCTAAGTAACCAAGGGAAACAGTCCACATCATTGCCTGCAGGCCCCCTCTGTTTAAGAGCCTGTTTACCTCCGCTATGCCCGTATCAATGGAAAAGCCGTAGTTCATAAAGCCCATCATTTCATAAAGACCGTATCCATTGATAATCATAGCAAGAAACATTCCGACCAGAGATGCTATCACCATTACCGCCAGCGCACTCACCTGCTTATATGCCAGCACTACCACAACGACCAGAGGGATCATGGCTATGAGGGCAAATACAGGTGTGATATTGAAGCTGTCCGACAACCCTTTGAGAAGGACCTCGACGGTGGACGTGTCAATAGCATCTGCAGAATACCTCATACCCAGGACGAAATAAAGTAAACAGGAAATAATGAATGCAGGTATCGTAGTATAGAGCATGCTCCTTATATGCTAGAACAGAGGTGTCTCCGTCACGCCCGCTGCTAGGTTTGTGGAATCGGAAATGGGAGAGAGCTTATCTCCTATGATAGCTCCGGAGATAACGGCTCCTGCTGCCATCTCTGCGGGAATGCCGAGCCCCATGCTGATCCCCATAAAAGCAACACCGAATGTAGCGCCTGTAGTATAGCTGCTTCCTGTAGCTATCGATGCGATGGAACAGATCAAAGCCGCAGTAAACAGGAACATGGAAGGCGAGATCATTTTCAGGCCGTAATACATAAGTGCCGGAATAGTCCCAGATGCGATCCATGAGGGGATCAGCATTCCTATGAACATAAGGATCAACATGGGTATAGTGGCAATTTTGCAGCCATGGATCACGCCTTCTTCGATCCTCTTCCATCTCATCCCCTGCGCCATTAAAACAACAGTCGCAAATGCGCATGCAAAGATCAGGGTCAAGTGGATGTCAGGAGAACCTAACTGAATGACCTGGATGGTCAGAAGACCGAATAGGAAAATAACGATTGCCAATGATGTTCCGAAAGACGGATGGATCAATTCTTTTCTAGTGGTTCCCATTATAAAACCTCCTTTTTTCTTTTATAATAAAACGAGGAGGTTTTATAAACTGTGTATATTTCATTTATTTTACAAATAATATATTTTTATTTTTTGGGGCTAAACCATTTTTAAACGGATCTTCAGACTATTGCCCTTTGTTGGCATCCACAAAGCGCTTAATCTTCTTGCCGGTGGTCTTTTCGAATTCTGTTTTTCGGATATCGATCTTCTTAATCCTCTTGAAGTAAGGCAGCCCTTCATTGACAACATCAATTTCCTGCCAAAGCAGTTCAAGCACCTTGTCATCTGTATATCCTTCGCCAAGGGCTTCGCCCACCGCCTCTTCGTCAATTTTAATATTGGCAAATATCAGCGTATCCTCCCCATCTTCGCTGTCTTTACCCCAGACCAGAGACTCCGATACGTAAGGGATTCTGCCGAGATAGTATTCGATTTCTTCGGGGAAAACGTTCTTCCCGTTCTTTGTAATAATGACATTCTTCTTCCGGCCGGTGATATAGACAAACCTGTCCTCATCCATATAGCCAAGATCCCCGGTATAGAACCAGCCGTCCTTCAATACTTCTTTAGTCGCCTCTTCATTTTTGAAGTAGCCTAACATGATATTAGGCCCTTTCGCACATATCTCACCAATACCTGTTTCCGAATCCGGGTCCGCTATTTTCATGTCGAACCCCGGCGGGATATATCCCGCCGATTTGCTTTTGGGATCAACATCCGGATTTAAGGCGCAGATGGGGGCGCATTCTGTAAGCCCGTAGCCTTGGAGCGCCATAATGCCGAAATCCTGAATACCCTCCAGAATTGCCGGGTCTATGGCGGCGCCGCCGCATATCATGATTCGCATCCTGCCGCCGAATACATCGGTGATTTTCTTAGGCACCAGGTTTAAACCGATTTTACGGGTCGCCCTGTTGATCTTAAGCAGCGTCTTGAGCTTCTTCTCTGCTCCGCTTTTTCTGGCCTGACCCCATATCCTTTTGTAAATGCTCTCCATGATGAGCGGAACGGTAAGGAACATGGTGGGCTTGACTTCAGAAAGGTTCTTCAGAATATATTTGAGGCCCTCGCAATAGGCAACGGAAGCCCCGCGGTAAAGGGGCATTAAGAATCCGCAGGTACATTCATAGGTATGATGGATCGGAAGAACGGAAAAAAATATGTCTTCCGGGCTGACCCGGAGCAAGGTAGGCGATGCCATAAGGTCTTCCACGATATTTCCGTGGGACAGCATGACCCCTTTGGACAGGCCTGTAGTTCCGGAAGTAAACAGCAAAATGTTCATTGAATCCCTCTCGATCACCGCATCGAGGAACTCTCTGTTGCCTTGTTCGAGAAGCTTCCTGCCTGATTCGATGAGCTTGCAGTAAGACAGGATCCCCTCTGCGTGGTCTAAGGCTTCCATGCTTATAAGATGGGCCAGTTTTGTTTTGCCTCCTGCTTTTATGCTTGTGAATACCGGCTCAAATTTCTTATCATATATTATACATTCAACCTCTCCCTGACCGACTAATTGCTCCAGCTCGCTTGCGGGCAGCTCTTTATCCAGAGGGACTACGATACCTGTTCCGCATGTTACCGAAAGATAGGATACGGCCCAGCGATATGAGTTGTCCCCGATGATACCTACCGATTTGCCCTTCAACCCTAAAGCAATGAGTGCCGTGCCTAAGGCATCCACATCCGTCTTCGCCTCTTTATAGGTTATCTTCCTGTAGGGTCCTTCATGTTCATCTTTAGTATAAAAGGCGGTGTTATCCCCGTAAAGCTCTACGCTTGTCTCAAACATGTGCTTGATGTCGATGATCGGCCTTATATCCCTGTAGCGGATTAGCGGGTCCTTGCTATTTTTAACATCCTCCACCCTTTTGACGGCATATTCCCATTCCCTGACTTTTAAAGCCTCGTATTCTTTATGGTCCATCCCAATCTCTCCTTCCGGTATATACATTATGTTTGGCTCAGTGCCCCGCGTGCCGGTTTACCGCATGGCGTTTTATCTTCTTTGATGCAGTTTTCTCGAATTCCGTTTTCCGAATCTCAAACTTCCGGATCCTCTTGTAAAGCGGCATGCGGGCGTTGGCTTCTTCTACGGCTTCCTTTATCAGCTTGCGGATATCATGATCCGCCAAAGTTCCGAATTCCTCTTTTATAGCCTGATAATCCGGAACGATCTGTGCACATACGGTAGTTTCACCGCCGCACTGCTCGTCAACTCCGTAAACCAGGCTTTCCAATATATAATCGCTTTTCCCCAAGTGAAATTCGGCTTCTTCGGGGAATATATTCTTGCCGTTTTTAGTCACGATCACATTTTTCTTTCTTCCGGTTATGTATAAGAAGCCCTCCTTATCAAAATATCCGTAGTCTCCCGTATAAAGCCAGCCGTCCTTAAGCACCTTTTTTGTCTCTTCCGGGTCATTGTAATAACCTATCATGACCGAATCGCTCCTGCAGACAATTTCACCGATACCGTTTTCGTCGGGCTCGTCGATACGGATCTCAGTATTCGGCATGGCTGTGCCGACGGAAGCCGCCTTGCTGTAGCGATCGCGATTCAATGCGATGATGGGAGAGGATTCCGTCATGCCGTAGCCTTGGATCATAGGCAGTCCCATGGCGCAGAAGTTCTCTATGATATCCGGATCCATTGCCGCAGCCCCGGAAACCAGAAGTTTAACACAGCCGCCCACGGCATTATGTACTTCGCTGAACATTTTTTTCGTAAGGTTTGAATTATATAGGCGTAACTTTTTGGATAAGGCGATAGCCTGCTGCATCTTTTTCAGCTTTCCCGATTTTTCCGCTTGTTTTATTATGCGTTTATAAATTGCCTCGAAAATAAGGGGGACACCAAGCATTACATTGACTTTTGCTTCCGCCATGTTTTTGGCGATATATTTCAGCCCATCGCAAATCGCTATGGTACAGCCCTGATAAAGAGCGGTGAGGATGTGGCAGGTCATTTCGTAAGTGTGATGCATGGGCAGTACGGAAAGGCCTGTATAACCATTCACATTCACGTACCCGGACATATTCATCACATTTGCCACAAGATTCTTATGGGATAGCATGACACCCTTGGCCGTCCCGGTGGTGCCGGATGTGAACAGCAGTAAGCTCATCACTTCCGGGTCGATTTGGGAATCCGAATAATCCCTATACCCCTCTTCCATGAGAGCCTGCCCTTCTCGGATCAGCTCCTTCATGGACAGTACCTCTTCATTGTGATTCGGGATGTCCATATTGATCCTCTTTATGCTTCCGGCAAGACCCTTGATCGCACTGTCAACTACTTCTTCCGTTTTGAATGAATAAATCACCGCCCCTGCTTCCGATCGGTTTAGCAGGTTTTTTATATCCTCTGCAGTCAATTCCCTTTCTATGGGTACAAAGACACCTAGGCCGCAGCATACGGTAAAATAAGATAGAACATATTCGTAACGATTTTCAGAAATTATAGCGATTTTCTGCCCATTGAATTTTCTTTTCAAAAGAGCGTTACCGAGAGCATTCATATCGTTTTGCATGTCTGAATATTTCACGGGGCGGTACTTTTCTTCGGGACTGCCTTTCACCAGAAAAGCATTTCTACTGCTGTACAGCTTCGTGCTGCTGCGGATCAATTCCCGCAAATCCCTTATGTAGCGCACGGGATATTCAGCATTTTTATACTTCTTGTTGTTCATCTTTGTAAATGCCTCTTTAACGTGCATCCGGCTGCGATCATACCCCGGAGCTCTGTTCAATGACCTGCTTGATCGCCGTTTATCCGGGTCAGAGTCTAATGTTTGATAATGCTGTTAGTATATCATCTTGACAAGATTTGAGCAATCATATTTAATAATGGATAGCGGCAAGATACAGCCTGTGCAAGGGTTGTGACACAAGCAGGGCAGCAGGGCGATTTTGAAGCCGCAGCAGGACCCCGGCACATGACGACCTGCTTATTTTATAGTTGCATAAAACGGGTTATAAGATGCTTTAACATTAACGAGGAGAGAAAATGGACAGGAAGAAACTCACCGGCAATATATTTTTATTGATGACGGCCCTGATATGGGGCGTCGCCTTTGTGGCCCAGCGCGTAGGTATGGATTATGTGGGCCCTCTGACTTTTACCGCTGTCCGGTTTTGGCTGGGTGCAGCCGTACTCTTGCCCGTCCTTTATTTTATGGGAAAGAGGGAAACACAAACGGCAAGCAATGAGGTTCAGGACGGTGCAGTCACCTCTGAAGCAAGGATAGCGGAAGCCGCCAAAAGCAGAAGAATGCTCTTTGTGGCCGGCGGAGTCTGCGGCACGATACTTTTTACCGCATCCATTCTCCAGCAATACGGATTGGTTTTTACCTCCGCAGGGAAAACCGGTTTTATCACAGCGCTTTATATAGTACTGGTGCCGATATTCGGTTTGTTTCTAAAGCACCGCCCCGGCGCTCGCGGGTGGATCGGAGTATTATTGGGCACGGCGGGTCTATATTTTCTCACTATCACAGAATCATTAACGATTGCGAGGGGAGACTTCGTGGTTTTGATCGGTGCGTTTTTCTGGGCAGCCCATGTGCTTTCCATCGATCATTTTAACCCCTATGTCGACGGCATCAAACTGGCTATTACTCAATTTGCGGTCTGCGCATCCTGGGGGACTATTGGCATGCTGATATTTGAAAGGCCGTCGGTAGACGCCGTATTAAGCGGTGCCGTTCCCATTCTGTATGCAGGGTTGCTGTCCTGCGGCGCGGGATTTACCTTCCAGATCCTGGGGCAGAAGCATACTTCGCCTACGGTGGCATCGCTGATTCTAAGTATGGAAGCGGTCTTCGGTGCGATTTTCGGTTTCCTGCTCCTAAAGGAGATCATGACCGGCAGGGAACTGGCGGGCTGCGGGCTGATGCTTACCGCAGTGATAATTTCTCAGCTGCCGGCGAGGAAAACTGCAGAAGCTCAGGACACCCTTAAATAACTTGGAAACGGCTGTGTGCTTTCGGTCAATTACTGTTGCATTGCGTAAGGATAGAGAGTATGATTCTATTTAAAATAAGCAATTTATGGAGTGTATCTTACTAAGCCGGATATTGCCGGATTTGTAGATGACGGTTCGGTATTATCTGCGGTTACCTGATTATCTTATCGGATTTATTTTAATATTATATTATTTTTGAAAGGGTGTGGTTTTATTGGAAACACAAAAGCGTGAATATAGCCTATTCACTGCAGTGGCCATGATCGTTGGCATTGTCATCGGTTCCGGTATCTTTTTTAAATCGGACGATATGCTGGCTTATACCAGCGGCAATGTGGGTCTTGCTGTACTTATCTTCTGCATTGCTTCTTTCACCATCGTCTTCGGAAGTCTCTGCTTCAGCCAGCTGGCTGCAAGAACTGATAAACCCGGAGGCCCGATCACCTATTATAATGAATTCATCGGGAAGCGCTGGGCGGTCATGTTCG
>JAKJCD010000053.1 GCA_022706625.1 Bacillota bacterium
TTAGTATGCGGCCTGGTACTAAAGTATCAATTAAGGGGACATGCTTGAGGGCTTTCAGGTTCTGCCCAAAGGAAAAAACGACTGAAATAAGAGATAATAAAATCATCAGAGATGCAGTAAAACGGCGTTTATCCCATTCAGAATTCTTTCGATAAACTAAAAGATAAACCAACCAACCCAAAGGAATCGCCGTCAAAGTAGAAACATTGAAACTAAGAATTGCTTGCCTCCACGGTAAAAACCATCGAAGTGTTGCAGAATAGGTTATGGTCGCTCCTTCTAAGAGGTAGGGGACTCCGGGTGCTTCATAACTTGTGATTCCAACGGTCCACCAAAAGCCACATAACAGTGCAGCAAGTCCCATGGAGATCCCCAGCATCAAATAAGATTTAAAACGGATCCTACCGGTTAGGGCGAAAGGGAATGCTGTAATAGCAATCATCAGCCCGATCATGAAAGCATGCATTGCATGACCCAATATCAGCAATGCAGTAAGGATGGCAATATTAAAAAAACTGGTCGCCCTCGGTTCCAATAAAAAATTTATCACAAAAAGTAAAAGCCAGGGAGTAAGCATATAGATCATACCCTGAGCATAAGCCCCGGCTTGAAATAAATGCATGGAAAGGTTAGCCTGTAGACAGTAAACAGGAATAGAAAACAACCCGTACCAATGGCCTACAAAACGACGACTGACAGCCCAGACTCCTAAGCCCCCTACGCTTAGAGAAAGGAAACAATACCATTTGACAGTAAGCATCAAATTACCTGTCAAGATTTGAATAATGGCCATGGTGACATAACCAAGGGGGGCATAGTACTGCATCATCGTAGACCCGTTGTACCAGAAAGGGCACCAAGATGGGAACTCAAGGTTTCGATAGTGTTCAGCCAGATATACCACCTTCGTAAGGTGACCTGGGCCGTCCACTGTGGAGCTCAGTAGAGGTGCTTCAGCAGCAGCAAGGTTGGAAAAAGCAGCGATAGCGGATGCGGTGCAAAGCAACAAGGCTAAAATCAACTCCAGCGTAAACAGCTTCCCGGGGAACAGACGATTTGCCCATATACCTGTCTTGGTCTGAACTTTGTCTTCCAACCGTCCCTGCATATCAGATCACCGAAGGCCCTTTATCTTCTTCAGCCGCAACGCCAGCAGTATGCTGCGGAATGCGGTTTTTAAAACCGACATCTTGCTTGCCCCAATTTTATGATCATAGCGCAGCTTAAAGGGGATTTCTGAAAAGACGGCTCCACAGCGATAAAGCTTGTACAATAGCTCTACCATGCAGGTAAACCCGCTCTCTTCAACAAGCTTGTCCCCATATCTTTCTGATGCTGCAAGCAGTATTTCCCGGGCATACAGGCGGTAGCCGCAGGTGTAATCCCTTACACCCGGCACCCTGAGCAATATTGAAAAAATGAATCTTGCGCCCTGACTCATAAGGAGGCGCATCCCGGAAACGCCCCTTACCTCTGCCCCATCCCTGTATCTTGAGGCTATCGCAACGTCGGCTCCGTCTCTATAAGCGCAGTCAAGCATATCCGAAATGTAAAATGGATCCTGCGTATTATCGCAATCCATAAGGCACATATACTGGCTGTCCGGACATTGTGATAAAAAATGGTTTATACCGGTTTTCATTGCCTCCCCCAGCCCTCTGTTTTGATGGTGGCTAACCAGCGTGAAATCCGTCTCTTCTTTTTCTATACGTTCCGCTATCTCACTTGTCCTATCACTGCTGCCGTCGTCGACTACGACTACATGCAGCTTGAGACCGTATTTATTTGAAAGGGTGTCCCTCTGCGCCTTCCATTTCGAAAACAGTGTCTCAATGTTTTCTTGCTCGTTATATGCGGGCAATACCACTGTCAGACTATTCATTGTTCACTCTCTTTCTTATGGTTCTGGACATTTTGGTCAAAAAACGAAAATCTTTTTTTATGACTTGCTTTATGCTTCTGATTTCTTCTCCAAAAGTCAGTGTCCTCCACATGCTCTCACCCTTGATGCTGTTTATGATGCCGGCAAAGCGGATCCAAAACACAACAAAGTTGAAGACCGGAAGTATAAAAATCAGATACCATTTCGATTTATAATACTTTTTTACATCTTTGACCGATGCAAGGTACATCCACACATTTATAAAAAACAAGAAGGCTGAAAGCACATAAAGCAGATAAATAGCTATAACCGCACCTATGACAAGATACATGGGATAATTCAGAAAAATAAGAAAAACAATCGCAAAATACCATATCATGCGAGGAAATGCAAAGGTATGATCATACAGAAGCACGCGGATCATGAAGTTTCTGAAAAAATCTCTGAGAATGTGAAGGCTGTCTTTCAGAAACATGTGGGAAACCTCTATTTCGCCCCGTTGCCAACGTTGCCTCTGCGTATACAGCTTGCTACCGCTTTCTATGGGGTCCACGAAGAAAAAAGCGTTTTCACAGAGCTTTATGCCCTTATCGAAGAGCTTCCTCATCTGGAAGGTTACTTGAGTGTCTTCACTGACGGTCAGCACATTGTACATTTGAGATTTCAATATTGCTGATTTTCGAAAAGCAGAAAAAGCACCGGCTATGGTGTAGACGCTGTCTAATTCCGATTCAAAATTCCTTCCCGCCAAAAATGACTGGCAGTACTCGAAGAATTCACAGCGCCGGATCATTCTCATCATAAACCCTTCGGTATCCTCGATTTCATCGATATCCGTAAGTACGGTACCCGTCAAGCAATCTACTTCCTTCTCCCTCTCAAAGCGAGTCACTATATTCTTTATGGCTTCCGGATGCAGCCTCCCGTCGCTGTCGATATGTATGATGTATTTCCCCTCGCTGTTAAACAGTGCCATATTCAGGGCTTTCGCCTTCCCCTGGCCGGAGTTTAGCCAGGTGATGGACATATCCTTAGACCTTGACTGATACTCGGTATAAACACCGAAGCTGTTGTCGGTGCTCTCATTGTTTATTAACAGGATGTCTATAAGCCTATTAGGATAATTAGAGCTTCTTATCGCATCAAGGCATTTTTCTAAAGTGTCTTCGGAATTATAGACAGGTACTATCAAAGTTATTTCGGGTAAATATTTTATTTCCGTCTTTTTCTTTCCAAAGACCTCTCTTAGTTTCTTATTCAGCACAATGAAGAAGCCTCCTATGGCCGGTATTATCTCTACCATCAGAGGGATGATGATCCAGGCCATCCAAAAGATGAGTTCCCTGCCTAATCTAATCAGCAATATTTGTATTTCCATAAGTGAAAACACCCACCTTCTGCCTTATTACATGGGAACGCGTAAAAACATAAAAATACAGCACTATAGAAAACAGATAGAATATCAGCCGTCCGAAGATAGTATGGGCAAAATAAAATATCTCGTTTCCGAAATAAAAAATCAGCAGGCATATGATAAACAGCCTTAGTACATTAGCTATGAAGATGCCCAGGACGCCTGCGATATTAATGATGAGCTTTTCTGCGGTATTGTAAAGCGGAAAAAACCACAGCAGTGAACTGAAAGCCATTATTTCCACTATTCCCGAGCACTCATAGTCTATGACCAGTGAAACGCTGGTGGTATCTTTAGGAATGAATAGAATAAAATATTTGTAGTAGGAGTCATACATATTGAATGTATCCCCCAAAACCCCGGCTGCAGCCGTAACTGCCATGCTTAGCGGGCGCAGCAAAAGAGGTTGAAGGAAGATCATCAGGAAAAAGAACAGACATACGCTGCCAAGAACGAACTTGAAAAAATGCAGCTTTGCCCGCCCGAATACTGACAGCAAATAGATCCATATCATGACCAATGCTATTTTGAGAATAAGCATACTTTGTTATCCTTTTCCGTTGTTTAAGGAAGACCTTTTTTTATATGTAATGCCCGCAACTGACAGTATTGCTATACCTGCGGTTATTGCGATACCTATCGGGTAACCGGTCCCGGCTCCAACACAGCTGACAGATTGCTTCCCGAGCTTTTTGATCTCCATTGTTATATCCATTATCCCATCGGGCTGATTTGAAATAGTCGAAAGCGGAATATATAACTCGGCTTCGATAAGCTTCCCGTTGTTGAGGGTCATAAAACCGGATCCTACAGAAACATTAGCTTGGCGTACAGAAAATGATTTAATACCGCTGTAACCCCAGCCGGCTTCAGGAATCATCCTTTCTTCCGGCTCATTGCCCGGATCCGGATAATCATCCCCTTGCATATCCGCTTCTTCTTCGGTGTCCACATTACTATCGCTATCCCCTAAAGCATCTCTTTCGGTTTCGGTCTCGGTCTCGGTTTCAGGCACGGACTCCGCTGCAACTTCGGTCTCGGTTTGTGTTTCGGCTTCTGCATCGTTATCTGTATCTGTTTCGGTATCTGACTCCTGCATAACATCCGTATAAGCCGTATCGCTTATACCGGTCGATTCATTCTCAAAGCTTTCCGCTCTTTCTGCTGAATCCTCTTTTCCCCCGGTGCTTCGCTCTTCATCCTCCGTGACCGGACTTTCGGTCTCATTTTTTTTCTCATCCTCTAAATCGCTATTATAAAGGTTGAAGCTGGGATCCTCAGCCAATTGATAATCGCCTATCCCGAGATTTGTTGTGACCCTTATGTATAAACTGCTTATGCTATGATTGAACTGTGAGGCAAAAATAACATGCACATAAATATTGGCCTCGTCCCTAAAAAGTGAAACGTGGTTTATTTTGTGCGGCGGAGGATTATTCCCCTTGTAAACCTGAGTATGAGGCTTGTCATCCCAATCATCGTAGTATCCGTCTATTGAAATAAGACCGAAGTCGGCATACACTGCCGATGCAGGCGCCAGGATCAGCATTAAAATAAAAAATATCATTAATACTCTAATTCGTTGTTTTTTCATTTTTAACACCCCTTTTTCGGCTCATGGCATAGGCAAGTACTGTTATCCCCAGGATTCCTGAAATGCCGGTTATCATCCCCTGGGCCGGATACGGATAGGCCATCTTGATCTTCGTATGAGGTTCTTTTATAACCAGCAGGTTATTGCGGTTCTCAAATGCCTGATCGCTTTGGAAGATATCCTGAAAGCCTATAGTCGTATTGATTTCTCCGCCGGGAGAATCGATAATTATCGTATCCTTTGCATACTGTACAGTCAATGGAATTATTTTTCGCTCCGGCAGCTTGTTTTGTTCAAAACCTGTCAAATCACCCATAAGCCCAATGATGATTTTATCATTGGTTTCAATGCCGTGAAACAGAAAGTTATATCCTATTATGAGAATATTGCTGTGGCCGGCAGTGCCGATAAAAGGCAACTCCTTATTCTGAAACCAGGAATAGCCGAAAATGCTGTCAAGATTATCAAGATAAACCGTGTTCCACTCCTGATAGGTCTCTTTAAAAGGCATGGCATCATAGATTTTCCCCTTATATATAAGTTCCGGGTAACGGTTGGTAAAGCTAACGGGCTGGGCGGTCACCCCCAAAAAAGTCATACGGTTGGTAACCGGGTCCGCAGGTATGCGGTTCATATCGATGATGACCTTGACTCCTGCATCAGCTATTTCTATAAGCAGCTCTTCAGCAGCTTTCTTGTCGTTATAGGTGAACGCCGAAAGATAGATCATCTTATATTTCTTAAGCTTTTCCTGGCTGTAATCCAGGATGTTGTCACTGGTCCCTTCCTCAAATATAGGGAATTCAAAGGAAATCAAATCAGCCGCTGCGCCTATAGCCAGTCCTTCGTAATCCGTGGCCACTCCAAAAGATTTAGGTGTGTCTCTTTTAAAAATATAAGCATAGTTGGTTTCTTTTCTTAATGTGTATTTCGAGGCTGAGGCGGCGCTAATCAATGCATCAAGGGTCATCTTTGCACGTTCTACCTGTTCTTTGTGTACGAGAACAGTATCATCTCCCATTTCGATACTTCTGTCAAAGAGGTAGTGATAAAACCCTCTTTCCAAAGCTGTATTCAGCATCATGATATTGTGCGCCGTGGACGCTCCCTGCCAGGCCCAGCCGTAAGTATACCGCCTTCTCGGTTCTTCGGTGGATATCCCAAAGGAGGGATATGAACCGAAGGCGCTTACATCCAGCAGGGATATTCTCTGATTTGCCATTGCTTTTGCCTCCTGCAGCGTATAAGACATTATTGCCGGTGCTCTTGAATGATACCTTTGAAGGTTCAGCGACGGGAAACTGTCCAGTATCAATATGAAGGCAATTACAATAAGAACATATCTTCTGCATTTTTTCCATTCCAGCATCGAAAAGAAAAATATGGTATACACAATTGGTGTAAACCGGGTCATCCAGAGCAGTTGATTAAGCGGAAGCTTTTCCAGCAGAGGCACAACCAGCGGAAGGGTACCCAGAAATACAAGAATTACTGTTAAAAATCCGCAGCGGCTTTTTTTATCAGCCCAAAACAGCCCCGTAACCGAAACAGACAGTATGGATATCCCAAAGTAGAACAGTTCATACAACCCACGGTCACGCAGTGCGGGGTTTAAAGAAATTGAAGCAGGGGTGCTGAGCGCCCGCATTACCTCTGCGGTAGCTGAAGCATCCATGCTCATGAGTCCGCCCTGGAGAGCCGGATAAAGCCAGAAGCCGCAAAGAGCAAAGGATAAAAGCATAAACAAAATCATGTAAAAGCTCTCTGACGCCCGCTTCTGACTTATGCTGTATATTAATAGCAGGATAAATGTGGTTATCCCAATCATCGCCGCTATCATTACGTGGCAAAGGATGATCATGCACATGATCATCACTACAGGGACAACAGTCCATTTCTTTCTGTGTTCGACAAATTGCCATATGAAAAAAAATAAATAAGGCAGGAATATGGCTACTACCATACGGGGGAGATTGCCTTCCACAAAAAATACTCTGATATTATCAGGTAAAAGGAACCACATTATCCCAAGAAACGTGCAAAACATAAGACGTTTGTATGCAATTCCCCACAATAGCCAGCCCGTCCCCCCCACGATGAATGCAAATGAGATGAAAGCCAGATAAGAAACCAGCGCATCTCCCCCGACCATGAACTGCAATGCGGCCAGTAAATAATAAGGAAGAGGGGCCCAATAACGAAAAGGCTGAAGTCCGTTATACCAGAGGTCTGTATAAAGAGGATAATAGTCCCCATTTTTAATACTATTGTACAGCAGATCGGATTTAAACAGATGTCCGTAAATATCTGCCCCCGAAGGATAAGCACCGGTGTCATACAGATAAAAGGAGATCGCCGCCCCGCAAATAACCAAAAGTGCAAAGCATAAAATTAAACGGTATGTATAAAACCTAATCTGCAGTTTTGTATCCTGGCAGGATCCGCTTGTATGGATTTCGATGGCTGTCTGTTGACCCGCGGCAGGTATATTAATACTCTCCTCGTGTTCGTGTCCTGGATCGGCAGGCTGCGCTGTCGTTTTTTCTTCAGCTGGTACTGTTGCATCAGTTTTGGGCGCCTTATGTCCCGGATTCCTTGTATTTAATTCAAAATCCGACATTAAACGGGATACTGACTGAGAAACTATATCTGCCATAAGCAGTCCGGAGATATTTACTCTTTTACCGTCAACGATGAGACCTTGACCTGCGCAGACGTCAGTCACAATGTAAGCCCTCACAAGGCTCTCGCTTATTTCGAGCTTCTCAAGAGGCACATCGATAAAATTCAAACTATCTCTGATCAGGTGAAAAAAAACTATCCCCGTATTCTCAAGAGTCGGTTCAAGTTTATCGAAAGGCGGCAGCATCTCTAAAGGCTTGTTTGTATATCTTTCTACGACTGTTGTTATGGCTGATTCGATTTCATCAAAACGCATGAAATTAGTTCTGTTTGACGATAGGTAAAGTATCATTTTAAAGTTTCGTACACAGATTGAAGGAGGTTCATTATCGGCAGGGACGGTCTGAAAAACAGTAAACTTTCGCCTGAGTTTATATCCCTGAAAGCCCATCGCTGCACCTCCTTCCTAACACTATATTTTAACTTATTATTCGACAGGATACAATAAAATAAGACCAAATGCTTAGAACAACAGCCGGTCTTATTCTGGTTATTATTATATTTGTTTCCAGCTGAACTTACCGGTCGGCTTTATCTGTTAATCAAGGTTGTTGTACATATACTCCTTAGGTATGACCTCACTGCCCAAGGCGTCGCTTCTCCACCCCATTACGATAGTTGCGCCCAGGCCGAAGTCGGCATATTCTGCCTTGATCCGGTATTTCTCGCCTGCAACAGCGTTAAACGTATATTCAAATGTTTCATGATTGTGCCAGTCCCATTCATTAATTACTAAAACATTGTCAACCCAAACTTTCAAAGCATCGTCCACAGTAAAAATCAGAGTTGTGGGTTCTGTATACTTGGTTTCCAAATCACCTTCCATCCTGCCATAGAACTTGTCGGTGCCGATATCACCAGGAGCGCTTAGTCCCCAGGCATAGTCGATGCTGCTAATTTCTTCAGCTTCGGGTGTATCCGATATCCAGCCCGCCGGAGTATAGAATTTGTTTTTAAAGCCCGTTCCTGCTTTTTCAAGAGGATTATAATACTTCGCAGGGGAGTATTCATCATGTGTCTCCTGTGTCACATAAAGCACTCCGCCCGGCACAAGCCCCATGGAGACACCGTTGTTCGACTCCCAGAAAAGGAATACGGCAGAATAAAGAGGCCCCTGCTGGTATTCTAAGGTGATCGGATAATACTGGCCCGCTTCTAAATGGATCGAATTATCAGCAAGCTCGAAATTCAAAGTAAACAAACCCCAGTTGTCAATCAGCTTTACGTTGTTGACAAACAATTTAACGCCGTCATCGGAGTAAGTCTTGAAAATGTAGTCCCCCGTTACCGCAGGCTTGATATAGCCGGTCCAGCGAACGGAGAAGTTCTCATGGCCTATCACCGGATCCGGAGAAAGATCGTATCCGTAATTGAACGCAATACTTGAATCTATCCTCTTCATCTTCAATGCCGTGGGATTGACAGGCTCCTTTGAATCATAGTACTCTCCCAGAAGACCGTTGACATATCCCGATCCGCCTCCTGTCGGTTCAAAATTGGCTGTGATGGTCACATTTCCCGTCACAGTCAAGTTGCCGCCCTCATCGGGAACCATAGAAGGGTCAGATGAAGTAAAACCGGTAAATGTATACCCCCCCGCAGGCGTCACAGTAAAATAGATCGATTGTCCAACCTCTATTTCAGCAGAAGCAGGTGTGATAGTCCCTGCACCCAAGGGATATACGGCTGTGTTCACAGTGTACTTCGGCGGCAGTATCTCATCAGGGAGGCTGAGAGTAGAATATTGATCACTGTAAACTATCTTTGCACTACCCGTCATATTCAGGCTGCCGGCTACCAGCCGTCCTGTTATCATTGCGGAGCCTCCCATAGATACGGCGGCATAGGGTGCGTAAAACAGCCCATGAAAGGGATCCGAACCGCTGATCGAAACATTAGCCGCATCGGTGATGACACTGCCGGTGACAGCGGCATAACCGCCGGTGGTCAAATTGGCAATGCCGCTGTAGAGCAGGTGTCCGATCAGGGGAGTACCGGCATTGAGAGGCAGATAATCTTTCGATATTATGTATATTTGGTTTGGATTCCCGGAAGGATTGCTCAACAGAAAAGGCTTTATTTTAGAATTGCCTCCGAAGTAGTCATTCACATAAAGAAACAAGGTATGTGTTCCTACTACGTTTATCTCTTTCCAAACGGTAATGCTTAACTTGTCAGCCACCACGAACAGATCTTTGGTCTGCACATCGAATACAACGTCTCTGCCCGAGGCATTGCTGCTGATCTTAAGTTCGCCGAAGTGAGTGTCCTGGGATATCACAAGGCTCTGATTCTGATTGGATGCAACCGGCACATAGTTGCCGATTGATGGAAACTCCGCCAGGGTGGGAAAGCTTTCATTATATACCGTTGCGGCCAGCACCTTATTTTTTGCCCCATAACCGGGATAGCTATCGTCATACCAACCAGGATAATTATAGCTAGTGCCCGTCTTATGGTAGAAATCACCTGTTGATTGCATTGTCCCGCTGATTTGTACATTCCCTAATGCAGTATACAAATCGCCTTCGATAGCAGCCGAGTTGCCGCCCGAAAAGTTTCCTTTCAGGTATACCGCCATGTCATCGGGATCAGGATTCGGATCCGCACTAATCGCACTGGCGAAACTTATATTTGCTAATATCATTAACAGGATTAATATAAATGCTAATACCCGTCTTTTTTTCACTTTGACCGCTCCTTTAAATGTCATTATCTAATGCTTGCATTTACCTGCTCGGATATTATGCAAACTTCTTTAGGTCATCCAATATTTTTATTTTATCCTGGAAACTGTTTTTAATCAAGTCTTTATTTTCCAATAATTTATTTTTTTGTTATCGTAACAGTCCTCGTATTTTCATCCCACTTCACATTGGCCCCCAAAGCCTCTGAGACAAATCTAACCGGAACAAATGTCCTGCTGTTTTCTATATATGGGACTGCATCCAAGGTTATCAGGGTATCGCCGATCAAGGCCCCCGGGCTTCCCACAGCGAGAAAAATATATTTGCCTCCGCTGTTAACTTCGATACTTCTGGAATTCTGGTCCCATTTGATAGAATCGTCTTTTACCCCCAAGGCATTGAAAACTGCTCTGAAAGGCAGCATGGTCCTGTCTGACACAATAGCAGCAGGCACGTCGGAAACCACCTTCTTTCCGTTGACCAGCACAGTTACATCATCTCCTGCGAAAGCTGCTGAGCCTGACAAAACCAAAAG
>JAKJCD010000054.1 GCA_022706625.1 Bacillota bacterium
TAAAAATCGTCGGCGATGAACTTTACGAATCAAGGTGGCTGCTGCTGCAGATGCATAGAGATTTCATCCCCGTAAAAGGGCTGCCCCAGGATGTCCCGAATTTTATTGAGATCGATGTCAAAGATCTCGACCACGGCGACAACATCATAATAAAAGACATCGTCTTCCCGGCAGGCATTGTCCCGGAACTGGACGAAAACCAGCTTGTGATTTCCGTAAGCGAAGCTAAGATCCGTCAGCAGCCCAAGGAAGAAGAGGTCGAGGATACCGAGACTGCACAAGAGTAATGACCTACTTCTCAGATTAATAAATGATCGGCAGAAGCCGTTTAAAATACCACGAAGGTATGAACCCATCCTGTGAAAGGATGCACCTTTCTGTGGTATTTTTATGGAGGCGAATAGCTATGAGAAAAACTGTGAAAACATCGGTAACCGTTCCAACGACAAATTTGATCCTGGCAGGCCTGTTCCTGGCTCTCAGCCTGGCTCTTCCATTTTTGACCGGTCAGATACCTCAATTGGGGAATAAACTGCTACCCATGCATATCCCGGTACTTCTTTGCGGCTTTTTATGCGGTCCCCGCCTTGGACTTCTTGTCGGATTTACGGCTCCGCTGCTTAGGAGCTTTCTTTTCAGCATGCCGGTCATGTTCCCCATGGCCGTTTCAATGTCCCTTGAGCTGGCCGTTTACGGCTTCGCTGCCGGCCTTCTTTATCAGTTTTTGCCCCATAAAAGCATTTCTGTTTATATTTCCCTTATAATATCAATGCTCTGCGGAAGGCTCGTTTGGGGGGCTGTATCATATATTTTGTTCGGCATCGCCGGAACCGCATTCACGTGGCAGATTTTCACCGCCGGAGCATTCCTCAATGCGGTGCCCGGCATCATCATACAGATCATTCTCATACCGGTCATTGTACTTGCGATAGAAAGGCATGGTGTGCGCAGGCATGGAGCAAACAGAGAAATCGCATAAAGTATTTTTTTTGATCGACGGTCTGTTACTGATCCCCGGTATAAAAATCATCGCCATAGACGGGAATGCAGCAGCCGGCAAAAGTTCACTGGCTTTGCGGATCGCCGAAAAATATGACTGCAATGTTTTTCATACGGATGACTTTTTTCTGCCTCCTGATAAAAAGACTGAGCAGCGGTTGAAGGAAGCCGGCGGGAATATGGACCGTGAACGATTAGCAGAAGAAGTTCTGGATAAAATCAGAAGGCACAGAACCTTCTCCTACAGAAGATATGATTGTAAACTCACTGCATTCCTTCCTCCGACCCTTGTCTCTCCAAAGAGGCTCAATATCGTTGAAGGTGTTTACAGCATGCATCCGGATCTTATCCGTTATTATGATTTGAAAATATTCCTTTCTCTGGATAAAGAGGAGCAAAGCCGGCGTATCCTGCATCGTAACAGTGCTCCGATGCACAAACGCTTCATTGAGGAGTGGATACCTCTTGAAGATCGCTATTTCGCCGAATTCAACATTAAAGCAGATTCCGATCTATGCATCGACTCCTTTGCTCCTGGGGATTTTTAGTTATATCTTTTCACAGCGTCTTCCGTCTGTTATAGTAAAGCCATGATCCGGTCTGACGTACAGCTCGTTATTTGATGGAATAATAGGATGAAACAGAATATAATTAAGGGTGAGATAAAATGAGGATCGCTGTTATTGACGGACAGGGAGGAGGGATAGGCAAAGCTATAATAGAGAAGCTTAAGGCTGCCGGCTTGCATGATGCGACTATCCTGGCTCTTGGAACGAACTCCGCCGCTACCGCACAGATGAAGAGGGCCGGTGCCGACGAAGGCGCTACCGGAGAGAATGCAATAGTTTGCAATGCTGATAAAGTGGATATCATAATGGGTGTCATTGCTATACTTAATGCTAATGCCATGTTGGGAGAACTCTCTCCCGCAATGACCGCCGCCATAGGAGCAAGCCGTGCCATAAAAATCCTGCTCCCTGTCAATCGCTGCGGCATTAAGGTAGTAGGTTTAAAGGAACTGAACCTCACAGCTTACATCGACGAGGCAGTGGAGTCCGTAAAGTCCGTTATAAAAGCAGAACAGCTGCAAGACCAAAAATAATGAGAGGAAGATTTCTTTGGATATAATCAAAAAAACCGCTATTATAGGCGGCGCTGTCGTCGGAGGACTGATTGGCGGGGCCGTCTCAATAGCAGGCCACCTGGCCAAAAACAAGTTCGTGGATGAATTGGGCGGTAATATCGTCGATTCCGCCATACTTACAGGATCCATTGCCGGGCAGATCGCCAGCGGCGCTGCCGATGTAGTGGCAGGCAGTATCAAAAAAGAACCGGAAAACATTATTAACGGCAAAGAAGACCTTAAGGCAGGCGGCTTCAGGATCGTAAGAAATTATGTCAACAATGCCAGACTCATCATCGGTAACAGCGGAGAAATAGTAAAAGGTGCAAAAGCCGGAGACATTAAAAGGGTTTTAAACGGAGCCAAAACTTTGGGCAAAATAGCTGCGATCGGAGCTATTACCGTAGGTGCAATAAAAATTGATCCAGACAAAAGTGATTCAAAAAACATCTGAGGGACTGCCGAGCTTCCTCACGCCGAACATTGAATGCAAGACCTCCCAGTTCCCGGGGAAATAATCCATAAGGTTCCAATAGCTGACCCCCGCCAATCCGTACTCGGCTACAAGGTTAAGCTTGGCACGAATGCTCGCCTCGTTTTCAAACCACACCTCATGTTCTCTTCCCGAAGCATCAAAATATCGATAAAAAGGAGCTTGGGCTACCTGGTCATACTGAATTTCTGCTCCAACACGGGCTGCCCTTTCCACCGCTTCGGTGTTGGATATTTTTTCTGCCACTGACTCTCCCTGAACGAATGGCAAAGTCCAATCGTATCCGTAGTTTGGGATCCCCATGAGTATTTTTGAAGGCGGGATTTGTGTCACTCCAAAGTCCAATACCTTCCTCACCAGATTAACCGGTGCTACCGCCATGGGAGGGCCGAACATATAGCCCCATTCGTAAGTCATGAGCAGCGTAAGATTAGCTGCCTGCCCCATCAGAGCATAGTCATGCCCTTCGTATAGAAGGCCCGGCTGCTCCGCATAAGTTTTGGGAGCCAATGCCACAGCCACCATGTATCCCAAAGGGTTGAGGCGCTGAGCGGTCTCGCCGACAAATGAAGCGTAAGCCTCTCTATCCTTGGGAAAAAGGAACTCAAAATCAAAATCCACACCTCCGAGGCCCTTTGTTTGTATATTTTTCAGGATGTTTTCTATGAGCTTTGCTCTGGTCTCCGGATTATTCAAAACAAGGCCGGCAAGTCCGCTGTCGAAGGTCCCTTCCTTATTCATGGCGGCGATCACCATGAGCGGCACAACCCCATTGGCTTTTGCAGGTCCGATCAGAGCCTCGTCATTCAGCTGGACCAGTTCCCCTTCTGCCGTGATCCCGTAAGTAAACATTGAAAGCATCGATAAATTAGGCAGAGTAGCCCAAAGCACCTGCGGACCGACAAAAGGATACATATAACCGTTAACCAGTATATCCATATTTACACCCCCCAATGAAATATATGTGGAGCATATTATCCTATTCGCCTTTTCTGAGAAGCTTTTCAAGCACTTTAAGGGCCCTCCGATGTCTGGATACTATAGTGTTATAATTTGAATTTGTTATTTTTGCTACATCTCTTAAAGATTGGCCGTAATAATAACGAAGAAGGATGACGCGCTTATACTCCGCAGCAAGGAGCGCAATAGCTGCAAGCACCGTGCGGCGCTCTTCATTTCTTAAAAGGCGCTTCAAGCCATCTTCCTCTAAAAAAGGGATGTCACAACAGATCTCCGGTATAGGAACAACTCTCTCATTGGGTCTGTTTTTCTTGTAATAATCGTATAGTTTATTTTTTGCCGTAGAAAGGAGCGCATGTTTTATATTTGAATATTCCCTAATGCGGTGGATCTTCTCCCAGGCTGTTGCCATAGTCTCTTGGGCGATATCCCGGACAAGCAGATGATCATTTGTGACAGTCCTCAGAAATTTACAAAGATACTCGTAATGAGCATGCACTTCTTCCTCAAAAAACCTGCGATATTGGTTTCGAGAGTCCATAGGAACCTCCTATAATCGCTTACTCCGGTCAAATCCAATCAACCCTAAAACAAAGTCATTTGATTTGATTCGGGCAGGTCTCCCAAGACCCCCATATTTTTAAGAGCTGCAACGACCGTCTTATTCAGTTTTGCCTTTGCGCATAGATCGTCGACAGACAATATCTGCCCTACTGCCATTGCCTCTTTTAGATTGAAGGCGGCAGTATCCCCGACCCCCGGAATGGCTCGATAAGGAAGCATCACTTTACCGTCTTTTACCATAAATCTTAAAGCTTCCGATTCTATAAGATTTACCCCCGAGAATCCAAAACCTCTTGCCAGCATTTCAAAGGCAACTTCAAGAACAGTCAACTCATCCTCTTCCTTTTGTGTAGTGCTCTTACCTTTCTCGGTTATTTCCTTGATCCTTGCCCATATCCTGTCTTTGCCGGCTAAAATAACATCCGAATTGAAATCGGCAACTTTAATGGTAAAAAAGGCCGCGTAGAAGGCCAAGGGATGATAAACTTTATAATATGCTATCCGGTATGACATAATCACATAAGCTACAGCATGGGCTTTCGGGAACATATATCCGATTTTTTGGCACGATTCGATATACCATTTAGGTACCTGATGTTCCTCCATGATTTTAGCTTCCTCGTCAGTGATCCCATATCCTTTCCTGACACTTTCCATTATCTTGAAAGCATTTTTTGCCGGCAATCCTTTTGCTATGAGGCCGTTCATAATATCGTCCCTTGTGCATATGACTTCCTGAATAGCCGCTTCTCCGCTTCGAATCACATTTTGCGCATTATTTATCCATACATCGGTCCCGTGAGAAAGCCCGGATATTCGGATCAGATCGGAGAAGTAAGAAGGTCTTATATCATCCAGCATCTGACGCACAAACCGTGTGCCGAACTCGGGAATCCCGTAAGTTCCATGGGACAAGGGATAGTTTTCGATCTTTATATCCAACTCTTCTGTTCCGTTAAAGATCCCGTCTACTCTTTTATCTTTAAGAGGAATGCCGAGAGGGGCTAATCCGGTAATATCCTCAAGCATCCGCAGCATCGATGGCACATCGTGGCCAAGAATATCCAGTTTTAAAAGGTTCTTGTCAATGGAATGGTAATCAAAATGGGTGGTGATGGTTTTTGAGTCCATATCGTTTGCTGGTCTCTGAACAGGGCAGAACTCATAAATTTCATGCCCTCTTGGCAATATGATGATCCCGCCCGGATGTTGTCCTGTGGTCCTTCTGACTCCGGTGCATTTTAGTGTAAGCCTCTCTGTTTCCCACTTGCTGACTTGCTGCTGTTTTTCTTCATAGTATTTTTTCACAAAGCCGTAAGCTGTCTTTTGCGCTATTTTGCTGATCGTCCCTACGCGAAAAACATTTTCTTCTCCAAATATTTCTTCTACGTATTTATGGGCTGCTGCTTGGAACTCTCCTGCGAAATTCAGATCGATATCCGGTTCTTTATCGCCTTCAAAGCCTAAAAAGGTTTCAAAGGGTATGTTAAAACCATCTTTGCGATAGATTCCTCCGCACTTTGGGCAGCTTTTATCAGGAAGGTCAACCCCGCAGTCATATTTGCCTGCGGTCACAAATTCGCAGTTTCTGCATTCCGGATTCTCACAGATGTAATGTGGGGGCAGAGGGTTTACTTCCGTTATCCCCGCCATAGTAGCTGCAAATGATGACCCTACGGAGCCTCTTGATCCGACGATATACCCGGCATCGAGAGAATGTTCTACCAGAAGCTCCGCAGAAATGTACAAAACAGCATAGCCGTTGCTGATGATTGAATTAAGCTCCTTCTCCAACCGATCGCTCACTTCTTTAGGAAGCGGATTTCCATAAATGCTTATAGCTCGGTCCAGACATGTTTTTCTCAATCTCTCATCGGCATTGGGGATCTCCGGACGCAAGCTTCCGTCGGGCACCGGTGCCATTTTCTCTATAGATGCCGCTATGCTGTTCGGATTCTCGATCACTACCCTTGCTGCAACTTCTTCACCCAGATAGGAAAACTCCTTCAGCATTTCTTGGGTGGTTCGAAAATAGAGCCCTTCTCCCTTTTCGGCATCCTTATATCCTTGTCCTGCCATTAGGATCCTTCTAAAAAGAGCATCACTGTCTTTAATGTAATGAACATCACAGGTTGCCGCCACCGGTTTGCCGTACCTTTCCCCCAACTTGACGATCTTTTGATTGAACTCTTTTAGCTCATCCTCGCCGGCGACCCTTCCTTCATCTATTAAAAACCGGTTGTTTTGCAGTGGCTGAATCTCCAGATAATCGTAAAGTTCCAGCATTTTTTTAAATTGTTCTTCTGTATAGCCTTTCAATATCCCCTGAAACACCTCTCCTGCTTCGCAGGCGGAGCCTATGATCAACCCTGCTCTCATTGTGCGAAGCAACGATTTGGGGATCCTGGGTTTACGGTAAAAATGATCCAGGTGCGATTGAGAAACCAGCTTGTAAAGGTTTTTTAGTCCTTTTTTGTCTTTAGCTAATAAAATGATATGATAACTTTGAGTGGTTTTGGGGTCTAAACCTTTTTCAGCAGAAATCGCACCTTCGGGGATTTGCTCGTCATCGGCCAGATAAGCTTCAAGACCATAGATGATCTTTATATCGAGTTTCTTCTCCTTTATATACTTCGCTGCATCGGGAAAAGCCTGCACCACTCCATGATCGGTTATGGCGATGGCCTTATGCCCGAAATTTGCAGCCGTGTCGATCAGTTCCTGAATATCGGCAAGCCCATCCATCGCACTCATCTTGGTATGGGCATGGAGTTCCACCCTCCTATCCTCCGCCTTGTCTTCACAAAGAGCCGCATCTATTTTCTCAATATCCCTGGCCTTGATCACATCCGCCCCTTCAAAGCTGTCGTAGGATAGAGTGCCGCGCACTTTAATGAAGTCTCCTTCATTAAGGATCGCATCCATTTGCTCCCACTTCTTGCCGCTCACAAATACTTTGACACAGGCCGAGTCTGAATTGTCCGTGATCAGATAATTCACCAGCTTTTTACCGTCTTTAATATTCCTTGATCCCTTTCGGAAAATCATCCCTTCTACTGTGACCCCTTCTTCTTTCGAAAGGATTTCCGAGATACGTACAGAGGGTTCGCTGATTTTTTTACCAAGGACGCGGTTTCCGGTAATAGGACTTTCCTGGTATTTCTGTCCTTTTCTTTTAATGCTTTCCTTATCTTTTCCGTTATTTCCCGTCGGAGCTTTGCTCACCGGACGTATTGTTTCCGCTTCCTCCGGCAGCTCCTCCATATAATACAGCTTAACTTCCGCTGCTTTGATCTGCGGGAATTCGCTGCATAGCATGAGCTTAAATCTGTCTTCGTCGCTCTTTTTGGGCATAAAATTGAGACCGACCTCCAGTGAGAGGATATTCGTATCCTTCTCAATGACGGCCTGTCTCACATAATACCGGTAACTGTCCTTAGGGTGTTTCTTAATACTGTTCCAACTAATGCTGCTTTCAAGTAGTGCTTTCAAGTCTTTTTCCCTCTGTTTTAGTTATTCTCGCCATCCTCCTTCATGAATTCCTTAAGCGTAGTTGCCAGCCCGGCAAGACCGGCGATCTCGGAGGGGATAATTATTTTTGTCGATTGGCCGTCAGCTGCTTTAGCGAAGGATTCCAAGCTTTTTATAGCAATGATCTCCTTTGTGGGTCCAGCCTCTACAATCATGCGAATACTGTCCGCATTGGCCTGCTGTACCATTCTTATTGCCGTGGATTGACCTTCCGCTGAGCGGATCGCTGCTTCCTTTGCCGCCTCGGCCTCCAATATTACCGCTTCTTTTTTGCCTTCCGCAATCAATATGGCAGACTTTTTCTCGCCTTCGGCTCTCAGTATCGCTTCTCTTCTTTCCCGTTCCGCCCTCATCTGCTTTTCCATTGCGGTCTGGATATCCCGCGGCGGAACGATGTTCTTTACTTCTACCCTGTTTATCTTAATCCCCCAGGGATCCGTAGCCTCATCAAGCACCATCCGGATCTTCGTATTGATATGCTCCCTGCTGGTCAGGGTCTGGTCAAGCTCCAGATCTCCGATAATGTTTCTGAGTGTTGTCGCCGTAAGGTTTTCAATAGCAGCCATGGGATTGGCTACTCCGTAAGCGTAAAGCTTGGGATCTGTGATTTGAAAATAAATCACCGTATCGATTTCCATAGTGACGTTATCTTTTGTGATAACGGGCTGTGGCGGAAAATCAATTACATGCTCCTTCAGCGATACCTTTCTTGCTATTTTGTCAATCAGGGGGATCTTGATATGAAGCCCTACCTGCCAGGTCCCGTTATAGGCGCCAAGGCGTTCGATAACATAGGCATTGGCCTGTGGGACGATCCTGATATTAGTTGCTATAAGAATGATGGCGATGATGACCAATAGCAGGATCGGAAATACCGTCAAAATACTATCCATTAAAATACCTCCGTTTTCATTTTTTCTTCAAGGGATTCTACTACGAGCTTTACCCCTTCCACTCTTAAAATTCGTACTGTCGTGCCTTCCTTCAGGATGCTTCCCGCCCCTACGCAAACAGCAGTCCAGATCTGTCCCTGTGCTTTTACCTGCCCGGTATTATAAGGCGATATCTCCCTGATCACAAGGGCAGTTTGCCCCGGAAGTGCCTCCACATTTGTTTTCTCGGAGCCTATCCTCAGTTTTTTTTCGGCGAGCGGACGGGTAAAATAAAGAAGCAGGATGGACACGGCAAGAAAAACGATGAGCTGTACCAATGCAGATCCACCTGCAATAGACACAATGCCGGCGGCTACTGCGCCGATGGTGAACCATATGGTGTAAAGCCCCATTGTGAGGGCTTCTATAACAGCAAAAATCACAGCTGCAGCGATCCATAAAAGAGCACCGCTTACTGTGTATCCAAATAACTCCATAGTCCTAATCTCCCTTCCTGGCAACAATCTTAACACATAATCCGGTCATATTCCAGAGTTAATCCGGCTGTTTGTTCAATTCCTTCGCTAACAAATCAAAAAGAGCATCGATGCACCGGTCTTCCGGATATGTCCCCTCAAGCTTCCCTTTACTGAACACAGCTCCCCGGCCTCTGCCGAAGGCTATCCCGAGATCGGCTTCCCGTGCCTCCCCCGGGCCGTTGACTTCACAGCCCATAACCGCAACCTTGATAGGTCTTCGCTTCTCCTTCATCCATCTCTCATTGTATGGCAGGAGCCTCTCTTCGACCCTTTCTGCCATAGAGATCAAATCCACTCCGGTCCTTCCGCAAGTAGGGCATGATATCAAATCTATACCGCTTTTTATATGGCCTGTAGCCTGCAGCAGTTCTCTGGCGAAGCGGATTTCCATAATAGGATCTCCTGTCAGGGATACTCTGACCGTGTCTCCGATCCCGGCCAAAAGCAGAGCCCCGATCCCTGCCGCAGATTTGGTTTTTCCCTTATTTACTGTACCTGACTCTGTAATGCCGATATGCAAAGGATATTTAAGCTTTTCTGACAATATAAGATGAGCATCGTAGTTCAATTTAATATCCGAGGCCTTGATCGAAACAATAATATCATCAAAGTCCATGGCTTCCATAAGCCGGACCGTTGCCGCCGCACTTTCCGCAAGAGCTTCGGCAGTGACGCCTCCATGCTTGTCAATAAGATGCTTTTCAAGAGAGCCGGAATTAACCCCCGCCCTTATGGGAATGCTGCGCTCCTTCGCAGCATCAAGCACGGCTCTGACTTTATCGGGGCCGCCTATATTTCCTGGATTCAGCCTTATCTTGTCTGCACCATTTGAAATTGCCTGCATCGCCAGACGATAATCGAAATGTATGTCCGCCACCAGCGGGATCCTGACCGCTTTTTTGATATGGCTTATCGCCTCTGCAGCCTCAGTATCAGGTACGGCGCACCTGATTATATCGCAGCCTTCATCCGCCAGCCTTGCTATCTGCTCCACAGTGGCCTTGATATCCCTTGTATCCGTATTGGTCATGGATTGGATGGATATCGGCGCACCGCCGCCTATTGCCACGTTCCCCACCCAGACCTGTTTAGTTAATTTTCTGTTCATGATTTCATCCTGTCAATGGACGGGCTTTTACGCAGCGTCATACCGCTGCGATGCTCTTGACGGACCGGTGATAACACCGGTTAATTAAGTATAAAGCGGTCAACGTCATGGATCACAAGATATATCATAAGTGCAAAGAGAAGCATGAGACCGGCGAAATGGATCTTTGCCTCTGTAGCATCCGATATCCTGGTCCCGGTGATGCCTCTAATCACAAGGAACAAAAGCCTCCCCCCATCCAGAGCCGGGAAAGGCAGCATATTCACAATGGCAAGATTCAAGCTGATCAGTGCCGTCAGATTTGCGATATACAAAATCCCCATTTTAGCTTGGTCATTGATAATGCTGACTATCCCCACAGGACCTACCAAGTCGTTCATCGAGCCTCCTCCGGTAAACAACAGCTTAAGATAGCCTAACATCGACTTTGTCCAGTCCCATGTGCCCGTGATCCCCGCCGCAAATGCCCTGGCAGGCGAATGTT
>JAKJCD010000055.1 GCA_022706625.1 Bacillota bacterium
TGCTCGGGAGATTCATTATCGCATTACTCGGGGCAGCATTGTTTTTCGGCAGATCAACAGATTGTGTCTGCGTCAATGGCTGCTGGCAGCCTTCGCCCTATACCTTCCTTTAGATTATCTGCTCCGTGTAAAAACATCATTAGGGCTCTTTGCTTCAGCTTGGGAGGAGCTCTTCATTTTCGCCGCGATCCTCCTGATACTTTGGAGGAAGGCTCTGGGTCAAAGCAAAGCAATCAGCAGGGAAACTCCTTTAGACGCATATATAATCCTCTTCATGGCTGTGGGCTTTCTTCTTATGTCGCTGGTCGATCCCCATCCTTATATCGCTATGGCTGGGTATCGCGCCCAGGTCGAATACATGGTATGGTTCTTTTTGGTGATAAGGCTCATTGAAGACGACAGGGATTTTAAAACGGTATTTTATACTATGCTTGGCGTGGGAGCACTGCTTGCCCTCCACGGCATCTATCAATACATCATAGCAGTGCCGATACCTGCGGGCTGGGTCAGCCAAACGGAGATGGGGGTCCGAACCAGGGTGTTTTCCCTGACCGGCAGCCCCAATATATTAGGTTCTCTTATGGTCTTGACAGCCCCGCCGGCGGCAGCTATGGCCTATTACTGCAAAAAAGTGCTCACCAAGCTTATGTTCTTAGGTATAACGGGAGCTATGTGCCTGTGCCTTCTCTTCACCTTTTCCCGAGGAGCCTGGGTAGGCATGGTCGTCGCCGTCATAATTTTTGCTCTTTACATGGACAGGAGATTGCTGGGGATCCTGGGAGCGGTAATGGCCGCCGCTTTGATATTCATGCCTTCAATCACATCAAGGCTTACCTACCTTTTTACCAGCGATTATGCCGAGGCCTCGGCCGTAGGCGGGAGGGCACTCCGCTGGGTGACGGGGAGGCTTCTCCTAACCGAGAGCAATCCCTGGACGGGGTTCGGGCTGGGACGCTTCGGCGGCGCAGTAGCAATGAACAACAAGCTCTTGGAGGAGACAGAGGAATTCAGCTATTTCTACATGGATAATTATTATCTTAAAACTATGGTTGAGATGGGATATATAGGCATCGCTTTCTTCTTGATCTTGTTGGCGGGGCTGCTGGTCTGGGGCCTTCGGGCCGTTTATCGCAGCGGAAGCGAGTTAGCCGAGGGGACAGACCCTCTGGCTGGGGCTGCCGGAAATTATAAAGCTATCGCCGCCGGGATATTCTCAGGGCTCTGCGGGGTGCTGGTACACTGTTATTTTGAAAACATATTTGAAGAGCCCTATATGATGGCATATTTTTGGGGGCTTGCCGCCATGCTCATGTATCTGGGCTTTTTCAAGGAAGAAAAAAGTTTTGGTTAAACTACCCTATTTTCCGCCTAAAAGGTAGCAATTGAAGCCGGCTGCTTCTGCATCTGCCGCAGGGATAAAGTTGCGGGTATCGTAGAAGCTCCTGCGCCGCATCAGCGGACCAAGCCTTTCAAAAGGCAGGTTTTTGAACTGATCATGGTGAACGCCGAGGAGAATAAGATCGCTGCCGGCTGCGGCTTCTTCAAGAGTTTCGCATATATCAGCCTCATCCTTCACGTAAGGATCGAAAGCACGAACTGCGATCCCTTGAGCTTTGAGAATGCTGATGAGGTGCAATATGGGGCTTTCTCTCATGTCACCCACATTGGGTTTGTAAGTCAATCCGAGAACACACACCACAGGATCGGGGACGCCGGCCAAAATGGCCCGGATTTCGGAAGCCACATGGGCGGGCATGGAATCATTGGTATTGCGGCAAAGATTGATGATATTAGCCGTGTCCGGCTGTTTTTCGACGATGAACCAGGGGTCGACGGCAATGCAGTGACCGCCTACGCCGGGCCCGGGCTGATGAATGTTTACTCTGGGGTGTTTATTGCACAGCTCAATGGCTTCCCAGACATCGACTCCCAAATTTTCGCAGATTACGGCAAGCTCGTTGGCAAAGGCGATATTAACATCCCGGAAGGTGTTTTCGGCTGCCTTGCAAAGCTCGGCGGTACGGGTATCAGTCGTATAGATCTCGCCTTGAACGAATAACCTGTATATATCGGCTATGCGTTTCGCCGATTCCTTGTTGATGCCTCCGGCAATGCGGCTGTTATTAACCAGTTCTTTTAAAATGCTGCCCGGGATGACCCGCTCAGGCGAATGGCCCAGATAAAAATCCTTTCCGGCCGCTAATCCGGATCTCTCCAGGATAGGCAGCATGAGGCTGTCTACGGTGCCCACAGGAGAAGTGGATTCTAAAATGACGGTGTTGCCGGCTCTCAAGTATGGGACTATATCTTCCGCCGCTTCGGCCACATAAGTCATATCGGCCTTTTTGACGGCGGTGATGGGAGTATGGACGGCAATAATAAAAGCATCCGCCTTCTCCGGCGTCATCGACCCACGAAGCCGTCCCTCACTTACCGCCCGGGAGATCATATCGCTTAAACCTTCTTCTTCAATCAGGATCTCACCCCGGCCTAATGCCTCGATGATATTTGGATTTCTGTCGACCCCTATGACCGAAGCGCCTGCCGAAGCAAACATTGCTGCTGTGGGAAGCCCGATATAACCTAAACCGATGATGCAAACCTTCATGCTTTTCTCTCCATTGATATGATCAGTAATGATCCCGCCGGGCGGGATCGTAAAGGAATTTATGAAATTATAAAAAACTCTACAATTTAAAGCAGATAAATGATAGCATATATTAATCATCATGTAAAGAAAGGCAGACGGCGCCGGCAAAGCTAAAGAAACTAAAGCCGCAGCCGGTTCGTGAGATATCGATCTCGGGAATGGATACATATTATTCGGAACAATCAAAAGTGACCAGCGCAGATCTCTTGTGGAAAGGGGCGGTAATCGGATGTCTTATCATCAAGCCGTTTATGTTTTACGGATTGATGGATATCCGAATCAACCTGTTATTTTTATGGGCTTCAACAGCTTTAATACTTGTTCTTCTGTTTGGATGCTTTAAAAACGCATGGATTCCTTATGTCCTGTATGGGGTCTTGTCCCTGCTTATGTTTTTGGATGTGACTTTCAATGCATATTTTAACAGCTATCTGTCGATAAATGATGCAGGATCCATACGATTTCTTCCGGAAGTACTGGATATGGTATCGGAAGTGATCCGGCCGGAATTCTGGCTGCTTTTTATCGATTTGCCGCTGATCGCTTTTGTGTTAGCAAAAACGGGGTTTAACTGGAACAGGAGAAAATGGCCTCAGGCAGTACTTCTTACCTGGGTGATATCTTTTCTGCTCCTTGGCAGTGTAAGCTTGAGCAGCTCTCTCCGTTCGGCAGGCAATCTTGAATTTTTCTCAGCTCATATAAAAGATATGCTGCAAAGTACTACGGGTTTCGGAAAGCAGGATATTGAGCTTTTGGGAACATTTCACTACTCTATCGACAAAGGAAGACAGGATGAACTTTTTGGCATCGCAAAAGGGAGAGATCTTATAGTAATACAGGTGGAATCGCTGCAGGACTTTGTGATCGACAGGGAATACGAGGCCCACACTCTATTTTGATCATTACTATATGCAGATCGGAGCGGGGAATACTTCCGATGCTGAATTTGCAACTAACAATTCAATTTACGGAAGCGAAAAGAGTTATACATATGACCTGTATAAGAATAATAGCTTCAGGGGGCTGCCGATACTACTCAAGGAAGCAGGCTACTCGACAGTAGCTATGCACGGTTATGAAGGCGGCTTCTGGAACAGGTGTGAGATGTATCCTTCTTTAGGCTTTGATACCTTTATCGACTGTGAGGGCTATGAACCCACAGAGACCCATGGATGGGGGATATTGGACGAGGAGTTTTATCTCCAGTCGGTAGAGTATTTAAAAAAACAACCCAGGCCTTTCTATAGTTTTATAATCTCACTCTCCAACCATACGCCCTTTGAAATGGAAAAAAAGTACTGCAGGTTGAAATTATTAAAGGAACACAGAAACACAAGGTTTGGGAATTACCTGAACAGCACGGCTTACACAGATTACGCAATAGGGGTGTTGTTGGACGCTTTAAAGGAGGCGGGGCTTTATGAAAACTCGATAATAGCGATTTACGGCGATCATTTCGGCCTTGGGATAAAGGACGAGAATAACGAGGAACTGATGACGGATTTTTTAGGTAAGCCCTATTGCTTCGATGAAATGGCCAATGTGCCTCTGATCATCCATATACCCGGGGAAATAATAAACGAAAGAGTGAGCATTGCCGGAGGGCAGCTTGATTTCATGCCGACGATGGCATATTTAATGGGGTTTGAAAATTTGGATACAGTATACCTAGGGCAAAACCTGATAAAGGCAGAAGAAGGATTTGTGGCACAAAACCGTTATGCGCCCTTGGGTTCATTTATAACGAATGAAATTGCCTTTTTGATGTCAAGCGACAATGTGTTTGAAAACGGCAAAGCCTGGTTTGTCGAGACGGGTGAAGAAGCACCCTTAGACGGGCTTGCGCATCTTGCCGACAGGTCTGCGGCACTAATAGCAGTTTCTGAAAAGTATCTGGAGGAAGATTCGATATACGGAACATTGAGGGCAAATACGGCAGAGGAGGCCGGCAGGCGTGAATGAAACCGATAGAGTCATGATACTGGACGTGCCTTTGGATATTGTGGATATGGAGCAAGCCGCAGGGAAGCTGGCGGAGTTGATGCGGCGGGATGGATGCAGCATCATAGTGACCCCCAATTCGGAAATCGTCGTTAATGCAGGCAAAGATACGGAGCTTAAAGGGATCATAAGCACAGCGGATTTGATAATACCGGACGGTATCGGCCTGGTATACGCATCAAAGCTCCTCGGTTTCCCATTGAAGGAAAGGGTGACGGGGATCGACTTTCTGTATAGGGCGCTGGGCCTTCTTGAAAAAGAACAGAAATCTGTTTTCCTTCTGGGTGGCCGTCCCCAGGGGAAAGGGGCTTTAAGTGTTGCGGAGACTGCCGCAATGAGGATGAAAGAAAGATTTCCGGGTTTAAGGATAGCAGGCATTCATCATGGATATTTCAATGATGAAGAGGAGTTAAAAATTGTAGAGGAGATCAACCGGTCCGGTGCTGATTTTCTCTGTGTTGCTCTGGGTTCTCCGAAACAGGAGAAGTTCATGGGGCGCTACAGGGGCGAACTGCTTGTGAAAGCAGCTATCGGAGTCGGAGGGAGCCTGGATGTATGGGCAGGAACGGTAAAACGGGCGCCGAAGTTTTTTCGTGACCACGGGCTTGAGTGGCTTTATCGCTTTGTGAAGCAGCCCGCACGATATAAGAGGATTGCGGCGCTGCCGAAGTTCATGATCAAGGTTTTGATATCAAGGTAATCCATAGAGTTCCGGAAGAACATAATTTTCTATGTATTAAGAGGAGGTATTAAAATTGAACATTCTTAAATGTGAAGAGGATGGAAGTATTGGTTTTTCATCTGTTGAAATGCATTTTTATGTAAAGTATCTTTAAAAATATACGTGAATAGGAGAATACGAAGAGCAGAAACCTCAAACAACAGTCAATGAAAATATTGTTTGATACCGTGCTCGATAGATGGTTATGGATAAGGTCAAGTGGATAATCGAAAAGGGTGTTTATCCTTATATGGAGAAAAGGCGGGGCAATCTTATCCGCCAAAAGACAGCGGAACTTAAGTCTGACCAGCACTTAACCTCTGTCGAATCCAATGAGATCCGGAAAAAGAAGCTTCAGGATCTTCTGCTCCACTGTATTGAAAGTGTTCCGGCTTATGAGGAATACAGGTCTCTTGAAGAAGTAATCAAGGCGGATCCTTTCAGTGCATTGAGGAAATTTCCCATATTGACAAAAAGTACCTTCAAGGAAAGCTTTTCTTCTTATTTGAGCAGGGAAGCAGACAGCAATGCTTTAATAGAGAACTATACCGGAGGATCCACCAGCGAACCGGTGAAGTTTTATATGGACAGGCATACTGTTGAATACTACGAAGCGGCCAGGTGGAGGGGACTTAGCTGGTGGGGCATAACCCAGGGCAGCCGAAGTGTGATGCTTTGGGGCAACCCTCTGGAGCTGAATAAATATGAGGCAAAAAAGTACAGCTTGAAAGAAAGGTGGCTGAAAAACCGGATAATCATCCCCGCTTATTCCATTAGAGCCGAAGAAATGGAAGGCTACATCCGCACTATCCGGCGCTTCTCCCCGGAATACGTTTACGGCTATGCTTCCGCTTTAACCATCTTCTCTGAATTGATGCTGGATAAGGGTTTGGCTTTAGGATTTGATTTAAAGGCGGTGGTCTCTACTGCGGAAACTTTGCACGATTTTCAAAGGGAAATAATTGAGACTGCCTTTGGCTGCCCGGTGGTGAACGAATACGGAGCAAGAGACGGGGGTATAATTGCGTACCAATGCAGGGAAGGCAGCATGCATATCAGTGCGGAAAACACTGTTGTTGAGGTAGTGGACCCTGTGACCTTCGAACCCATGTCGGCAGGGGAAAGCGGTATCCTCCTCACAACGGATCTGAACAACTTTGTGATGCCAAGACTCAGATACCGTATTGGAGACAGGGCCGCCTTATCGGAGAGAAGCTGTCCCTGCGGGATGGTATTACCGGTCATGGAAAAAATCGACGGGCGGGAAGACGATATGTTCGTTACTATAGACGGCAAATACATCCACGGCCATGCCTTCAACCATCTGTCCCGGCGCACCCGTTCCGTACGTAAGTTTCAGATAGTTCAGGAAAGCCCTTCTTATGCCTCTCTCAGTATTGTGACGGAAGCAGGCTTTGAACAAAATGAGATAGATGAGTTCATTGAAAAAGCGCGGCACTTGCTTCCCGGGACGAAGATTGATGTGAACATTGTGGAAGATATACCCATTAGCGGGTCGGGAAAGCACCGCTACACCATTCGTAATTTTCCGCTTCGATAATAAACCGCCGCAGGCTTGAGGTTCTGGCGGGACATGAGGGAAAACATGGATAATGATGAAAACAAAGCATTAAAAACTTCATACCTTCTAAAGAGGTTTATTCCGTATTTTAAAAAGTATAGGTGGATACTGGTGCTTGACCTGTTCTGCGCATCCCTGACCACGGTCTGTGAACTTGTGCTGCCTCTGATAGTACGCTATCTTACGGATATGGGCATGAACGATTTGGAAAGCCTGACGGTAAGGATGGTTATTTCGATAGGGGTATTTTATATTGCGCTGAGACTTGTGGATGTGGCGGCCAACTACTTCATGGCATATGTGGGGCATATGATGGGTGCAAAGATCGAGACCGATATGCGGAAGGATATTTTTGCGCACCTGCAGGATCTGTCCTATTCCTATTACGACAATACAAAGGTCGGTCAGATCATGGCAAGGATTACGAGCGATCTCTTTGATATAACTGAATTTGCACATCATTGTCCCGAAGAGTATTTCGTGGCTGCTCTTAAAATAGGCGCAGCCTTCGGCATACTGGCACAGGCTGATATTGTACTGACTCTGATTATTTTCTCTCTCATACCCATCATGCTGGTATTTGCCATGTCCTTCAACGGAAAGATGAGGGGGGCGTTTAAAAAGTCCAGGAACCAGATAGGTGAGCTGAACTCACAGGTCGAGGACAGCCTGCTGGGAGTTCGAGTGGTGAAATCCTTCGCTAACGAGAACGTGGAGGAGGAAAAGTTCCGCAGGGGAAACGAAGGCTTTCTCAAAATCAAAAGGGAAGCCTATCGCTACATGGCCGGCTTTCATAGCACCGTCAGGTTTTTTGACGGGATCATGTACATAGCGTTGGTGACCGTAGGAGCTATTTTTATGGTTTATGGTCGAATAGGAGCTCCTGACTTGGTGGCCTTCCTTTTGTATGTTACTATGCTCCTTAATTCTGTACGGCGGATCGTGGAGTTTACGGAGCAGTTTCAACGGGGTATGACGGGTATCGAACGCTTTATCGAGATCATGGATGCTCCCGTTGAAGTTGATGATACCAAGGATGCGGTACCTATAGGGGATGTCAAGGGGGAAATAAAATTCGATAAAGTAAGCTTCCGGTATTCGGATAATAACAGAAATGTGCTTTCCAACATAGATCTGACGGTTCGGGCCGGAGAAAACGTAGCTTTGGTAGGGCCTTCGGGCAGCGGGAAAACGACATTATGCAATCTGATACCGCGCTTTTATGATGTGTCGGCAGGAAGGGTGCTGGTTGACGGGAAGGATATCAAAACTGTTACGATACGGTCTCTCAGGTCGCGGATCGGCATGGTCCAGCAAGATGTTTATCTTTTTTCCGGCTCCGTATTTGAAAATATTGCCTACGGAAAGCCTGAAGCATCTATGGATGAGGTCGTACAGGCGGCAAAGGATGCCGGGGCCCATGATTTTATAACAGAACTCCCGGAGGGCTATGACACCTATGTGGGAGAAAGGGGAGTTAAGCTTTCCGGCGGTCAGAAGCAGCGGATAAGCATTGCCCGGGTCTTTCTGAAAAATCCCCCGATCCTGATTTTGGACGAAGCAACATCAGCCCTCGACAATGAGAGCGAACTTGTAGTGAGGAAGTCTTTAGAAAGGCTTGCGGCGGGCAGGACGACTTTCACAATAGCCCACCGCCTTACGACTATTAAGAATGCTTCGATTATTTTAGTCTTGACCGGGAACGGTATTGAAGAGCAGGGCACACACGAAGAGCTGCTTGCAAAAGAAGGCGTGTATTTCCACCTTTACAGGATGTATAGCGAGTAAACAAGGCAAGGCGACATTCATCGATTGCCGCCATTTGTTCAGACGGGAGGATAGATGGTTAAGATAGGAAACGACTGGGACAGATTGCTGACCGGGGAGTTCGAAAAAGAATATTACATAGAGCTGCGGCGCTTTTTGATTTCGGAATATAGGAGCCGCATGATATATCCATCTATGCACGATATATTCAATGCGCTGAAGTATACTTCCTACAGCAGTGTAAAAGCAGTGATTTTAGGCCAGGATCCCTATCATGGACCCGGGCAGGCGCATGGACTGTGTTTTTCTGTTATGAAGGGAGTGCCGAAGCCGCCTTCTCTTGAAAATATCTTTAAAGAACTAAAGGATGATCTGGGGACTCCGGCACCGGCCCACGGCTGTCTGAAGGATTGGGCAGACCGGGGGGTCATGCTGCTGAATACGGTGCTTACCGTTAGGGAAGGAGCTGCTAATTCCCATAAAGGAAAAGGGTGGGAGATTTTTACCGACAGGGTAATAGAAATATTGAATAACAGGGAGAAACCTATGGTATTCTTATTGTGGGGTGCAAATGCCAAAGCCAAAACCCAATACATTACTAACGAGAACCATCTGGTGCTGACGGCGGCGCATCCCAGTCCGCTGTCCGCTTACAACGGGTTTTTCGGCTGTCACCATTTTTCCAAGGCTAATGAGTTTCTCAGCCGACACGGGGAACCGGTCGATTGGGAGATAGGTTAGTGAAAAATAGAATAAAAACAGGAGGGATATTATGGATTTTATCATTATTGGCGTAATCGTCGCAGGGCTTGCGCTATTCGTTATCGGGGGCTACAACGGGCTTGTCAAGCTTCGCAACCTGGTTGAGGAAGCCTTTGCCACGATGGATGTATATCTCAAGAAAAGGTATGATCTGATTCCCAATCTGGTAGAGACGGTGAAAGGCTATGCAGCTCATGAAGCCGGTACCCTGGAAAAGGTAGTACAGGCCAGAAACATGGCCGCATCGGCGGGCAGCATGGAAGACCGCATCCAGGGCGAAAACATGTTGACCGGCGCACTTAAAAACCTTTTTGCACTGGCGGAAGCTTATCCGGATCTTAAAGCCAATACCAATTTCATGGATCTGCAGGTTCAGCTTCAAAAGGTTGAGGAGGATATTGCAAACTCAAGAAAGTATTATAACGCAACAGTTCGAGAGTATAACATAAAAACAGAGGTTTTCCCCTACAATATAATAGCGGGACTCTTCAAATTTGCAAGGAAACCGCTCTATGAGGTCACCGAAGAGGCTGAAAGGCAGAATGTCAAGGTCAAGTTTTAACCAATACAGGTCGTTGATTACATTTCCCCGGGCAGAATAACCGGATCCGGGAAATTTAGGGGTAATAAAATGAAGAGAATTCCTGCGGTGATATTGATCGTTACGGCATTGCTGATGTGTTCCACCGGAATTGTCTGCGCTGCAAACTTTGAGACCGAACGGTACGATGTATCGGTGGAGGTTTATGAGAACAACTCATGGAAAGTGACCGAGACTATCTCCATGGATTTCCTTGAAGACAGCCACGGCATTTTTAGATACATACCCGTTAACGGCTCCATATATTATTTGTTGAACGGAAAAAAGACAGAGCAGCGTTACAAGGTTAAAATAACCGATGTGGAGATACCCGGCTATAATTACGAAAAGTACTATGAGAACGACAGCGTCGTATTTAAAATCGGGGAAGAGAACGTTCTCGTAAAAGGGCCTCGCACATATCAGATATCATATAAGGTCACAGCCTATGACGACAGGATCGAAAGCTTCGATCAGTTCTACTGGGGGCTGCTGCCTACGGATTGGAATACATCTATTAACTCAGGCAGCTTTACGGTCATAATGCCCAAAGCAATAAAAAAAGAAGATGTGGAGTTCATTTCCGGCTTTTAC
>JAKJCD010000056.1 GCA_022706625.1 Bacillota bacterium
TCACCTCCCCTGAAATAGCCGTAAAAAAGCCATAAAAAACCAGTCATAAGGGGTTGACTTGCGATTTTTTATGCCTTATAATTCACTATGTATCATATTATATATTATATAGCGTGATTTTATAAGGAGCAGACTATGCTTTTTGAATATTTGAAAGAACATTACGATGACGGGGAGCCTATCTTCCTCGATGATATTCATATAGAAGGAATGCGAAGGGATAACTTCCGCCAGCAAATCAAGACACTTGCAGACGCAGGTAAGATTGTGCGATATGAGAAAGGGATTTATTATATTCCGAAGAAAACCCGCTTCAGCTCATCCGCCGGCCCGACTCCCGAAACGGTAGCAAGGTACAAATATATCTCCCGTGGTGGTAAGACTGACGGTTATTATTCCGGCAGCACCTTTGCCAACATCATCGGACTGTCCTTGCAGGTACCTATGAAGAAGGAAATCGTCAGCAACAACATAGCCGCCATCGTAAGGGAAGTGCTGATCGGCAAGCAGTCCTTTATTGTCAGAAAGACCAATGTTCCCATCTCCGATGATAATGTTAAGGTTCTTCAGCTTTTGGAATTATTAAAAAATCTGGACTCTTACCTTGACAGCGATTATGATGAAGCGAGGGAAAAATTAAAAAAATATTCTCTTGCGAACCATATTACAAGAGACGATGTTGACCAATATATAAGACGATATCCGGATTCAACCTTCCGGTATTATTATGAAATGAGGTTAGACCATGTACTTGCATAATGATAAGGATCTCTTTACAGAGGTCATAACAGAAGCCAACGCACAGACCGGCATCGCAGAATCCATCATTGAAAAGGATTACTACGTTACCATGATCTTAAAACTGTTGGCAAAGAGCAATCCTGATATAGTTTTCAAAGGGGGAACCTCATTATCGAAGTGTTTCCACCTTATCAACAGGTTTTCCGAAGATATTGATATCACCTTCTCTGAACATATCGGAGAATCCCGGAGAAAGAAACTCAAATACAATATCCTCAAACCGATCAGTGATGAGCTGGGTATGCCCATTGAGAACTGGGACAGTATCGAGAGCGATAAAGATTACAACTATTACCTCTTTGGCTATCAACCTGCAAACGACTACCCGGTGGAAGGCATCATGCCCGGAGTAAAACTTGAAACCGCCCTTGTCTCCTATTCCTTCCCGACCGAAGAAAGGGATGTTGACTCGATTATCTATGGAGCAATAAAAGACTCTGCATCAGACATCATCTCAGATTACGGGCTTGAACCGTTTTCGATGAAAGTGCAGTCAGTCAGCAGGACATTCATTGATAAGATTTATGCCCTCTGCGATTATTACATGGAAGATAAAACGAAACGTTTTTCAAGACACCTGTATGATCTCCATATGCTCTATCCGACCATTACTGTGGATGATTCATTTATGGGACTTATACAACAGGTTCGTGAGCATCGTTCAAAGCTTCCTATCTGCCCTTCCGCAAAAGAAGGCGTAGATATAAAATCGCTCATAACGGAGTTCCTTGATAAAGAATTCTATAAGAGCGACTACGATAACATCACCAGAACGCTGATCTCCGATGATGTGACCTATGAGCAGACTTCTCTCACTCTGAGAGAAATCGCAGAAAAGCTCTTCTGATATATTTTCGTAAATCTATTGCCAGTCATTTCGCACTCTGATATGATATGGCTCATAAAACACCAAAACTGCTAAAGATACCGGCGCTATCCGTGCGCCGTACTGTGGCAGTTTTTTATTTTCTCTTTATTCCCCACAGTACAAAAGCATAAAGGCAATCGCCGGATACGGCGTTATGGGTTCAAAGCGAACCGCCCTATGGCGGTCTGAACCCGCAAATCGGAACCGATTTGCAAGAAGAATACCAAGCATTGGATGTGTCATGACACATCCACATTTACTGACCATTTTCCCTGCCGGCAAAATGACAGCAAATGAGCTTGCAAGGGGATACTCCCCCTGACCCCCGTTAATGCAGAACTGCATCCTTTTCCCTTTCCGAAAAAAGAGCATTTCTGCCAAAAATCAAACACGCCGGATACGGCAATTTTGAAAGGAAGTGCCCTATATGAGCAAAGAACGTGATCGCAAGATACCCATCCAGGTGTATCTGAGCGAAAATGAAAAATATGTCCTCGATGAGAAAATCAAAGAATCCAAAATGCGGAATATATCTGAGTATATCCGCCACCTGATCCTATACGGTTATGTCTATGACATCGACTATAACGGACTGAAGGAATACAACTACCAGATAGCCGCCCTCGGCAGAAACATAAACATGATCAGAGAGCGGATTATGAAAACCGGGAACGCTTACGAAGAAGATCTAAATGAGATAAAGGAGTTGATGGATAAGATATGGCATACACACGAATCCATGCTATCAAAAGTACCGTTACAAAAGCTGTAGCTTATATTTGCAATCCGGATAAGACCGAGCAGCAACTGCTCGTTGATTCATTTGGCTGTAGTCCCGAAACAGCCAGGCATGACTTTGACTATGCTCTTTCCCGAACAAAGCAATCTGACAAAAATCAGGCTTATCATCTGATCCAGTCTTTTGCAAAAGGCGAGGTTTCTCATGAAGAAGCACATCGTATCGGGATCGAACTCGCAGACAAACTGCTCGGTGGCAAATACTCCTATGTTGTCGCAACCCATACAGATAAAGGTCACCCACATAATCACATTATATTTTGCGCCGCCGATAACATAGATCACAAAAAATACAATGCCTGCAAGAAAAGCTATTATCACATCAGGCAACTTAGCGATGAATTATGCAAAGAACACAGCCTTTCCATCATTGAGCCAAGTGGCAGAAAAGGTAAAAAATATATTCAGTGGAAAGCTGAACAGGAAGGCACATCATGGAAAAAACGGCTTCAGGAAGATATCGACGAATGCATTAGAATCGCCAAATCCTACGAGGACTTTTTGCGCCTAATCAAAGAAAAAGGCTATACCGTCACCGGCGATAAAATCGGCGATCCTCACGCAAAATACATAAAATTCACTGCCCCAGGACAAGAGCGACCTGTGCGTGGCAGTTTCCGCAATTTTGGAGCAGGATATACAAAAGAAGAAATCAAAGACAGAATTGAAAATCCGGAGAAATGGCAGAATAAAGAGCAAACTGTACAGGAGCCAAACACCACAGAAGCTCCAAAGCAGAAATCACGGATCAAGATACCAAAGAAGGATATCCTCACCCGTACCAGTGCAAGCAGAACGCTCATAGATACCTCTGGAGAAAAATTTCAGAACAGCCCCGGTCTGCAGCACTGGGCCTCTGTCAAAAACCTCAAAACTGCCGCTGCCAGCTATGCAGCCGCAGATAATCTTTCTGAGCTTCAGAAGCAGATTGATAAAAAAACAACCGAGGCAAAGTCCGCCCGTACCGAGCTTGTAGAGCTGGAGCATCAAATGAAAAAAGTCTCCGAACTGCTTCTATATGCGGAACAGTACAGAGACAATAAACCTTTTCAAGAAAAATATAAGAAGTCCAAGGATCCGGACAGATACCTCCGTATGCACGAAACACAGCTCATCTTATATGATGGTGCTGAACGTATGCTTCGGAAGATGGGGCTTGACCCAAAATCCGTTAATCCGGCAGAGATACGCTCTGACTATGATGCTATGCAGGCTCGTAAATCCGTACTTGAGAAAACATATAAATCAGCAGAAAACGACGCAAAAACTCTCCAACAAAAAATGGCTAATGTAGAGCAGTACCTTGGGCATGACCCTCAAGAAAAACAAGAACACATTAACTCTCAAAAACAATCCAGAGAAGAATAGTCCCCTATCTCCAAATATATCACCGGAGAATCGGGGATTAGATCTTTTCATGTTATCGCACTGCTATGCTACTTTATTTTATGTACGATTGTTTCAACAACCGTTCCGGTATTCGGATACCTTACTGCTGATCGTCTGATCTCATCTGTGGTTATCTTTACAACCTGCCTACCCGTTTTAGTAATCTCCGCCGAGAATTTATCTCCTGGAGAAGATAACAGTTTACCTAATTTTGAATTAAATATCTGTGGTAATAAGCTCATCTTATCGCTCCTCCTCTCTACTACCTTGAATGATAAGTTATAAGAATATTTGCTTCCCTGGGATATACATCACCTTCATCAAAATCACCGTTTCCATTAATCGTTACTGCCTCAACCTGTCCATTTTTTCGCTGAGACAGTATATTTAGGTCATTCAAAGGTACAGCTGTCACATTGGTAAAGCCTGCGCCCCTAAACAACATAACAACACTGTTATAGTTCTTCTCTTCACATCCAATCATGGAATCTGTAATAACCGCCTCATTGGGGCTTACATATTTTTTCTGCTTCTTTTTCTTCTCATCACTTTTTATGAAAGTAAAAAGTCCTATGTATCCACCGATGATAATACCCCACATGCCTGCCAATGGTTCAGCTATACATATAAGTGCACCTATCAAGACAAATCCCAAAGCCACGCCATAAGCTATAAAGAGCGATTTTCTACTCCTGGAATTCTCCTTTTCCTCTAATTCCAACTCCCTTAGTCGAAGGATACGCTCATTCTCCGCTTCTTTGATTCTAGCTTCGTCGATATTGCGGTATATATGTTCGTTGTCATTATGAACGAGTACCTTTGCGCCACAATATGAACAAAACGCCTGCTCCCGTCCATTTTCTATCGAAAGTTCCGCTCCACAATCCGGACACCTTACTGAAACAAACTGAATTGCCATCGCTTACACCTCCATATGTCAGTTGAGCGAAGTCATCGCAGCAATAATCGCATTCGTAAGTGTCTCTTGCTGTGAAGCCTTCAAATCATCTGATGTACGTATAACCATGGTTCCAAGAACCATATGTGACCCCGACGAAAACATTCCCGCTCCATCAAATGAAGCCAGGTAATTATTACGTGTTTCAGCTTCCTCTGCTGTTCTGTATGTCTCTACAGCACCACCAGCATCGGTTCCTTCGTCTATCAACGGATTGCCACTAAGATTCTGCGTTCCAAGAAGTGCAGTACCAAAATACACAGTAGATGTATATCCTCCTGGCTTGTTCAGATTTCCGTTCGGATCATTCTCTTCAGTTACCGGATCAATATTAGCCACATCGGCTACTCTGCCAAGCCTTGTTATAACCCATTCTTCGGTGGGTGCTGTTATCTGCCTTTGAATAGCATAACTATCCTCTAATTCCTTGCTTTGTATAGTAAGCGTGTTAATAAAGGCAGAGTAATCCGGAATGCTTAGAGAATCCTTTTCGGAATTTATCACAGCAACATTGTTTATATAACTCTCCAATTCACTTTCAAGTGCCGAAACAGCAGCATCTATATTGGACTTTCTCTCCTTTTCCATAGCCGGATCTGCCTGTACCGATGCAACAACTTCCTTCAGCTCAGGGGTAGACACTTTGTTATTTCGGGCATCTTTTATGCTGTTGCTAAGCGTCGTAATTTTTGCGCCCTCATAAGGTGTATCTCCGCAGTCCACAAGTGCCTGTGCCGTACCAATTACCTCATCAAAGCCGTCATTAGCTGAAATAACCTCTTTAGCTTTCTCGTTATATTGGTTTACTGCATCATTATATTGTTGAATCCCTTCACTATAATTCTGCACGGCTACAAGGTACGCCTGATACGACTGATCATGCGGTATTTTTATTCCAAAATACCAACCGCATATTCCTACAGCTACGGCAAGAATAACCATCACTGCACCTATTGCTATTCTCTTTTTCTTCATTGCCGGAGTGACTGCTTTTCTTGCTTCTTCTTGACGCTGACGTTTTGCTTCTGCAGCAGCTTCCTTTGCACGTTTTTCTGCTTCCTTCGCCTTGTTTTTAGCTTCTTGCTCAGCCTCAATCTCACCGAGTTTTGCCTTTATATCCTCTATCGGACATCCACAGTTCGGACAAACAGATGCTTTATCGCTCATTTCTTTTCCGCATTCAGTACACTTAATCATTCCCATGTTGATTTACCTCCTTGTCATGCGCTTGGTCTCTCACATCCGGTCGTATCACCTTGTATCCATATGATTCAAGAGCAGCTATCACGTCCGGTGTGATGTTCAACTGTAAATCAATGTCTTTTGCATCAGCCTGCTTAATTACTCTATATAATTCATCTACCGACACATTCATTATCTCTGAGAGCTTTTTAAGATTATTTCGGTCGGGAAGTCCGCCATTCGTCTCCCATTTGGCTATAGCAGATTTCGAAACCCCGATTTTATTACCTAATTCCTCTTGTGTTAGCCCCATGACTTTTCTTCTGCCTGAAATAAAGTATCCCAGGCTTTTCTTATCCCGCATTTCCTCACCTCCTTTGCTAAAGAGGAGCTTTAGCTGTCAACTCTTGTCTTACGCTGCGTAATCAACTTTATGTGGATATGATAACAGCTTTTAAAAATAAAAATCCCCACCAAAATGGTGGGGAAAAATCACTTTCCGTAAACTATTTTATTCTGTTGTCAGGCGCTCCAGCCCATGTTCCAGCAACATTTCATCTATGTCGTAGAGATTGTATATCCTGTTGTTTATCGCTACTATAAGCACAGCATCTCGGGGATCCTTTGCATACAATTCATTAAGACCATATAATTTTAACGCTCTATTTGTCTCATCCCAGTTAAAGTGTCCTGCGATGCAGAACCGAATGATAAGATCCCTGTCCTTGGTATGCTTCTCCATTGTAAAAATCTTACTTCCATAAGATTCCGTAACAATGTGTAATATTACTCAAATAACTCAAATTTTAATAGTCATAATGACTTAATTGCTTTGCGTTTTTAAGTTAGTTTTAATGTGATTAAAAGAAAATTATTAACTTAAATGATTATAAAAAATCGCTAAAAAAAACATTATTTCCTCGCTCAGACTTTTTTCTCCCATCTCAAACATGAATGTATGACTTTTTATAAAAGAATCATCAAAAAAGGTCATATTTTTTATCTCTCGAAAAATTACCATATGACTTTTTTGGAAAAAAAACGCATTAAAAGTCATGTATTTTTTCCATATTTTTTTGATAAAAAAACAAGTATATGACCTATATATGTAAAAATCCCTCAAAAGGTCATAAAATCTACGCTTGCGCAGTTTAAAAAGGCAAAAAAATATGACTTTTTCAGGCATTTTTTTCAGATAAGGTCATACATCTTTTTTTCAGCATACTCTACAAATAAAAAATGCATGACTTTTTAGAAGAAAAATCATCAAAAAAGTCATACATTTACAAATCACACTTATATATCCCGTCACAAAACAAAAACCTGAATTTTTGTCATATCAGATTGGTATTCTTCGCCCCTCGGCAAGACAACTAAAAAAGGCAAATTAAAAAGCAAGCTAACTCCATATACTGCGTTGGCAAGCCAACAACACTAACAATTCCCCGTATAAACAATCTCAAGTTCTTCCCTCGCAACCTCGGCGAGTCGATAGACCTTTCTCACATCGGTCGCGTCGCGGTCGGTCATCTTGAACCTTGGAAAAAATCTCGAAATATGAAGCGGAATGTTCTTCCCGTTTGCCGCTTCGAGTCCATGTATCCATGCGGACATCTCGTGCATCTCTTCCTCACTGTCGTTCTCACCGGGAATTATCAGTGTTGTAAGCTCAACATGGCAATGCTTTACCGCTTCCGCGATAAAATCCATCGCCTGTTTCCTGCTGCCTCCGAGAAGTCTATCATAATATTCATCCGTAAATCCCTTAAGATCGATATTCATCGCATCAATATACGGAGCTATCTCCGCAAGAACAGACAACTCGGCTGTTCCGTTAGATACAAGCACTGTTTTTAGGTCACGTTCTTTTGCAAGCTTCGCTGTATCAAGCACAAACTCATATCCGACAAGCGGCTCATTATAAGTAAAAGCAATTCCGATATTTCCCTGCGCCCTCATATCAAGCGCAACTTTCACAAGCTCCTGCGGCTTTACGGTCTCGGCATCTTCAGCATATCTCCTCGCTTCCTCCGACCAGGAAATATCATTATTCTGGCAAAAAGGGCATCGCAGATTGCACCCGAAACTTCCTACCGACAGGATATAACTTCCGGGAAAAAAATTGTTCAACGGCTTCTTCTCAATCGGATCAAGCGCAAGTCCCGACACCTTGCCATAGTTATATGCAATTACCTTCCCGTCCCTGACCGTTCTTGCACCGCAAAATCCGATGTCACCTTCCGATAAGGAACAATGCCTGAAACACACTTGACATGCCGCCATAAAGCCTCCCGCTGCCATTATTCCACATTTCCTCAGAAATGCCTAACCACTTCAAACCTCTGCAAAGTATACGGCTCATCCTCAAGTATTCCGCCCTTTTGCCTTGCTATATCAATCTGCTCCTCCACGGAATCTATACCGTCAAGATTTGGAAGAAGCAGCCCTCTCTTAACTCCGTGACTAACAATAACTCCATACTTCTTTACATCAAGCTTATCAGGTGAATCTATATCCTCAGTCTCCCCGAGAACATCAACACTTATATCAAGAAACTTAAGCTCATCCTCGGTTATCGGATCAAAGCGCGGATCGTGCGTACTTGCACTTATCGCATTCTGAATTATTTCTTTTGCAATATTGTCCTGAGTTGCAGCGATCGTCCCTATGCAACCGCGAAGCTGTCCCATCTTGTGAATTGATACAAAAGTACCTGCAGTTCTTGTAAGAAGATCATCTGAAAGACCGTCAGGAACCTGAATCTGCCTGTGTTCCTTTACCCACGACTCGACACTTGCCCTCGCAAGCCTCACATATTCATCATTCGCGTCAGCCTTTTCCTTGCATTCTTTTTCAAGCTTTTTTCATATTCTTGTAAAAAATGTCTGCTCTCATCCGCTCCGTCCGGATAAAAAGTACAGATTCCGTAGCCCACTCCCGTTACATCCTCATGCGAAAGAGCCGTTGCCTTAACGCGAAGACCGTCAAAAACCCCAGCCATGATAACAAACGACCTGTGCCCGCACTCTGCGGCAAGTTTACACAAGCTCTCATCAAATTCGAACAACCTGCCAAACTCTGCTTTTCCACACACCTCCATTATGTTTTCATCATATTCGGGGCCCTCTTTTGAAAAACCGTAAGGTCCGTATTCCTGCAACTTATGCGAAAGATCGCCGCTTGCAATCAAAACGACTTTTTTTCCCGATTCATCGATAGCTTTCGCAATTATCTGCCCCAGCCTGTAATGATATGTCAAAGGAAGCCCCGAAAGCCCTATACGAATAATCTTTCCGCCACTATATTTTTGGCGTATGAACCACAAAGGAACCATGGTTCCGTGATCGAGGGAAGACTCCCTTTCCCCCATAGTTCCCGCGGGAAAATTCTCTTTTTCTGCAAGAAGCGCAATCGCATCTGCAAGTTCTGTGTCATACTCTTCGGAAAATCTGACTCCGGATGCGCCAAAATCCGCAAAACTTCCCGTTGCTCTGTGCCCCGGCGATATATGAAAGTAATCCGCATACATCACGGAATGCGGACTCGTTATGATGATAGTGTCAGGCTTTAAAGCCGCCACTTCTTCCGCGACCTTCTCATAAGCATTTGTTGTTGCAAGAATCTGTTTTTCTCCGCCTCTTCCGACTTCCGGAATTATAAGCGGTGGATGTGGAACCATAAAAGCTGCCGATACAGTCATTTTAGCCTCCTATCTGAAATTGCGGATTTCTGTAATTTCATTAAAATTATCATGCATTAAAAAATCTATGATCAATTATAAATGTGCATCACACCTACATTTCGACACATATATCATATTACGATAAATCAGCACTTGTCCACCTTAACGTTTATTAATATTCGTTATTTCCGTTAGCATAAAACATATTCCCACACACCACCGCATATATCATAATTCCCACACAATGCACAATCCCCGCATATAACATGTTTTTAGTAAAAAATGCATGTAACAGGCGGCTATTCCTATAAATGTTTATGTATATTTATGCTTGACATTCTTTTTCATTCACCCTATAATACAGACAAAATTAAAAAGAATGCAGAGTAGACTGTAAAGCGTCAAGTGCCGGGTGAACAGGGAGTTGTCATTCGGACGAAGGGTAATCCGCGGTTTTATGGTCCCGCTGCTACATAGTGAAGTGTATAACACCTCTCGTGTAGACAAAAGGAAGCTGCGAGGAGGTGTATTTTTTATGAAAAAATTACGTGACACAAACACACTTACTCTGGCCGCCATGTTAACGGCTCTGGGTATCGTACTGGGATTTCTCAAAATTCCCATCAACCAGATCATCGAGATCAGATTCGGCTCACTCCCAATCGGCATCGCAGGTATGTCGCTCGGCCCCGGTATTGCCGCTATTGTCGGAGCACTTACCGATATAGGTGGATATCTTGT
>JAKJCD010000057.1:0-10111 GCA_022706625.1 Bacillota bacterium
TCTGGCCGATACCATCATGGTAGTCAGCTTCGATTACGATGCCAAACATGTTGATCTCATATCGATTCCAAGAGATACTTATTATTACCGCAAAGGATATCACAATCCCGGGGCCCTGAAAATCAACGCTATTTATCAGAACACAAATGAGCCTTTGGAAACAGCTGTGGCAGTCAGTGAAATCCTTTTGGGCATGCCCCTTCACTTCTATGCCATAGTGGATTACGATGGGATAGAGGAAATCGTTGACACTATGGGCGGTGTTCCCATGAACATACCATTTCACATGAAATATACTGATATAACCGATAAACCTCCTCTTTATATCAATATCCCTCCCGGCGAGCAGGTGTTGGACGGAGAGCTCTCGGTGCAGTTTCTGCGTTATCGAAAAGGTTATAGGGAAGGGGATATCGGTCGGGTAAAAGCCCAACAGGAATTCATGAAATCTGCTTTCAAGCAGATGCTGGGTTTTGACCTTCCCAAAATAACAAAGGTAATTCTTAAGAATGTTGAATCCGATATAGATTTAGGCACGGCTATGAAGGTAGTTACCAAAAGCATAGGCATTAAAGAGGATGCCATCAATACCTACATTATGGCCAATACACTTCAGGACGGTGCACCGTATTATGTTTATCCCGACAGTAAAGGTATTGCGGAAATAATTACCGCCATTTATTCTGTTGAGCCGGAAACGGAGCTGGAAACGGGAAACGAGGATTCTGATGAATAGAAGGGCCGCTCTTATTATTGCATTTTTTTTATTTGCCGGCAGCACGGTATTTGTACATGCCTCTTCTGTACAGGCTTTTACCGATATATCGGCAGACTACTGGGGTCAGCCCTATATATCCTTTGCCTCCGAATCCGGAATCGTAAAAGGCTATCCGATGGAAGACGGAAGCTTTAAATTTCGCCCCGATAACTCCGTCTCAAAAGAAGAGTCTATGCAAATGCTCTATAAAGCGGCGACGAATTCGGGGATAGGACCATCATTTTCCGAAGACCTGACAGCAAAGTACGAAAGCAGATTAAAAGAGGCGGGCATCGCATACTGGGCTTTTGAATGCGTTTCTTACGGGCTTGAAAACGGTATACTGGAAGAGGCGGAGCTGACCGGCTTCCGTACCGGCGCAGGAGATCCGGTCCCCGCGATCAGAGAGGAAATAGCTCGTTGGACGGGGAAAGCAATCGGAAAAAAGCTGATGCCGGCTATCGCTTTGGATTATGCGGACAGTGACCGGATAGCTGCTGAAAACAAGCCTTATGTGGATTTGCTGAATCGGATGAAAATCATGATCGGCGATGATACGGGCAAGTTCAATCCCAAATCCCCCATTCGCCGGGTAGAGTTTGCTGTTATCTGCAACAGGGTATATGCCCTTTCTAAGGCTGAATTCGATATCGATGCGGAAAGCCGTTCTTTACAGGGAACGATAAGCAGTGTCAACAGCTCTGATAGAAATATCTATCTTTCAATATGCTCATTAGGCGAAAATTCAGCAAAAATTATACATCTGGAAGATAATATTCAGATTGTAATCAACGGGAAATTATCATATAATGATTTAAGCAGTATACCCATCGGCAAAAAAGCAGTTCTTGCATGGGGACCCTATGGTCAGCTTCACATATCCACAGAGGTGGTAGTATCAAAAGCTGTCATAGGCAGTTTGACTCCTTTGAGCAAAGAATGCACAGAGGCGGAATTGATTTTAGGCAGGGGAGACAGGGTATATTATTATATCAGCGGGGAAACCTTCGTAATAGACAAACTTATGGAAGGGCAAGGCGTTATTTTCATTGCTGACGGCATTAAAATCGTAGAAATCGCAAACACAGATAATTCCATGATATAAGCCACAAAAACGTCGCTGCAGGCAACATTGCCATATTCCTCATTGGCTTATTCCGTACAGACTCCGGGAGTAATTCACTTGTATAAATGTCGAATATCAAACACAGGTAAGGCATATCCAATGCATCGATGGTTCTCATCGTGCTTTGCTCATTTTGAAGAGGAGAAAAGATAAAATGTCAGGTACTAACCAGATGGATGAGGCCATTCTGCAAAAAAAGAAGGTGGCCGAACTGCGTGAGATCGCCAAGGCCTTTGGAATCAGCGGCTACCAGGGCCTAAAAAAAGCAGAACTGTTAAGTGTGCTTATCGGCGGCTCAATAGCAAAAAAAACTTCTAAGCCCGAAGAGGTGCAGCAAAAGGAAGCGGCGCCTGAAGAAGCACAAACGCCGGCAGCGGCCCCTAAAAAAAGGGGCAGGCCCAGAAAAAATCCACTTCCTCCTGAACAGGAAAAAACTGATGATGAAAAAATGGTTGTCGAAAAACCTGAAACAGAGGTCGCTGCGGAAACGCCTCGTGAGGAAACCCATGAAGGCAGGCAAATAAAAAGAACCTATCAACCCAGCGAAGACCGGCCCGAGGTGGAAGGTATCCTGGATATCGCCGAAGGCGGCTTCGGATTTCTTAGATTTTATAATTTTCTTACCAGCGATCAGGATGTTTATGTTTCGCCCTCCCAGATTAGAAGATTTAACTTAAAAACTGGAGATAAGATAAAAGGCATTGCAAGGAGACCCAATGAAGGCGAAAAATTCGGCGCAATCCTCTATGTGAAAGAAGTAAATGGGGATGAACCCGGTGTTGCGATGAGAAGACCTGATTTTGACGATCTTACGCCGGTTTTTCCAAATGAAAGGATCTCATTGGAAAACGGATCCACGGAACTGTCAATGCGGCTGATAGATCTTGTGGCCCCTATTGGGAAAGGTCAGCGGGGTCTTATAGTAGCGCCGCCGAAGGCCGGAAAAACGGTGCTTTTAAAAAAGGTGGCATCCAGCATAGAGAAAATGTATCCGGAGATAGAGCTCATTGTACTTCTGGTGGATGAAAGACCCGAAGAGGTGACCGATATGCAAAGGTCAATCAACGGTGAGGTAATATATTCCACATTCGATGAAATGCCCTCAAACCATGTCAAAGTAGCGGAAATGGTCCTTGCCAGAGCGCAGCGCCTTGTGGAGCATGGCAAGGATGTTGTGATACTGCTGGACAGCATCACCCGATTGGCAAGAGCCTATAATCTTGTGATCCCTCCCACCGGCAGGACCTTGTCGGGAGGACTGGATCCGGGAGCTCTTCATAAACCAAAGAAATTTTTCGGAGCCGCAAGAAAGATGGAGGAGGGCGGAAGCATCACTATACTAGCAACAGCCTTGATCGAAACTGGGAGCCGAATGGATGATGTTATTTTTGAAGAATTCAAAGGCACAGGCAACATGGAGCTTCATTTGGATCGTAAGCTTTCCGAAAAGCGGATTTTCCCGGCCATAAACCTTAACAAATCCGGGACCAGAAGAGAGGATCTTTTGATGAACCAGGATGAGATGGAAGCTATTTGGTACATGCGCAGGGCTCTTGCAAACGCCGGCACCCAGGAAGTGACTGAGACGATCATCGACTACCTTGCCCATACCAGGAAGAATGCAGACTTCATACAGATCATCAAAAGGACGAGATTGGAATAAAAATGGATTTAAAAAAAATTTTTATAAAAAGTGCCTGCCCGACTAAAATTGGCGGGCAGGCCATCCTGGAAGGCATTATGATGAAGGGGGCGGATAGGACCGCAATAGTGATCCGTAAGCCTAACGGGGATATGCACATAAAAATAACCCCTCTGCCCGCGATGTCAAAGTGGAAGAAGATCCCTGTGATCAGGGGGGTATTTATTTTTATTGATGCCCTCGTGACAGGAACCAAGACCATACTTTATTCCGCAGAGGTACTGGAAAACTCCTCAGGCGGTGAAGCATATGAACCGGACAAGCTAACTCTTTGGCTGGAAAAGAAGTTTGGCGAAAAGGCCGCTCTCTCAGTAATGCTCTATTTCTCTGTTGCAATAGCTATCATCTTTACCATAGGTGTCTTTATCATCATGCCGACCTGGGGCGTGAATGTCTTTAGCTTACTTATAAAGAACGAAGTTGCCCTTAACCTTTTTGAAGGGGCGCTCCGGATCCTCATGTTTGTAGGCTATGTAGCGCTTATATCCCGAATGAAGGATATACGTACCGTATTTCAGTTTCATGGGGCCGAACACAACTGTATCCATTGCTATGAAAACGGTCTGCCCCTTACTCCCGAGAACTGCAGCAGGTTCGAGACCCTGCATCCTCGCTGCGGCACAAGTTTTTTGATGTTTGTTATGGTTATAAGTCTGCTGCTTTTTTCTTTGCTGGGCTGGCCGAATCTGCTTTGGCGGATAGCTTCCAGGCTTCTTTTGATCCCCCTTATTGCTGGACTGTCCTATGAGCTTCTGAGATTGGCCGGAAAAGGAGATTCTGCTTTCATTAAAATCCTCAGCTTACCTGGCTTGTGGCTTCAGAAGCTAACGACCTTGCGCCCCGATGAAAAACAGCTGGAGGTGGCTATCGCTGCTGTAAAGGCAGTACTTGAAACCGAAGGCCCCAGAGAATTTATCGGGCTTACCGACATGGAGGGCAACTTATATCCGGAAACGGAGGCGGCTCTTTCCGGGAAGAAAATGACAGATACGGAGAAGGTTCCGGAAGGACTTCGGGATCAGGCGTTGTAAATATGTATTTATTGCTTAAAGATATTCTGAATATGGCAGAGGCCCGATTTTCTATGGAAGGATGTCTGACACCCCGCTTGGATGCAGAGATTTTATTTTGTCATATGCTGGGAAGAGACAGGACATGGTTGATTCTTCATTACGGCGATGACTTGGATGACAGGACCTGTGAAGAATATTTCAAGCTTGTGGATATACGGGCCGGCGGTATGCCGTTGCAATATATTACAGGAAGCCAGGAGTTTATGGGTTTGACCTTTCACGTTAATGAGTCTGTGCTGATTCCGAGGCAGGATACCGAAACTCTTGTGGAAAAAGCATTGATCATTTTGAATGAAGAGAAAACAGCCGCAAAAAATCTGCGGGTACTGGACCTCTGCTGCGGAAGCGGTGCCATCGCAGTGAGTCTTGCTTATTATCTGAAAAAGTCAGGAAGAAAGGCAGCAATTACAGCCACAGATATCAGTCATGAGGCATTAAAAATCGCAGAAGAAAATGCAATGATCAACGGAGTTGCAAAGCAGGTTTGCTTTGCAGAAGGGGATCTGTTCGAACCCTTCCGAAAGGGCAGGAAGGGAAGAGGGAGGGTGCAGTTTAACTTGATTGTATGCAACCCGCCTTACATCCCTACAGGAACACTGGATTCCCTGATGCGGGAAGTAAGGGAGCATGAGCCGCTTAATGCTCTCGATGGCGGTGCGGACGGGATGGATTTTTACAGGAGGATCTTAAAAGAAGCCCACCTTCATTTGGCAAAGGACGGAGTGCTGCTTCTGGAGATCGGTTATGATCAGGGGAAGTGGATACCTTTGTTAGCAGAGGAGGAAAGGGTCTATGGCGATACAGAGATCTTAAAAGATCTTTCGGGAAGGGATCGGGTGGCCCTGGTTCGGATGGCTGCCGACCGGGACTGAACTGAACGGAGTTTGTAATGCTGTATAAAGTTAAACTTGATATCTTCGAAGGCCCCTTTGAATTGCTCGTTTATCTCATTGAAAATGCGGAGATGAGCATTTATGATATTCAAGTTTCGGAAATCACAAGACAGTATATCGAATATGTCGAGCAGATCAACAAGGTTGATGCGGTCCTTGCCGGCGAGTTCATGGTTCTTGCTGCCTCTCTTATTGAGATCAAATCTAAGATGCTTTTGCCGAGGAAGTGCGATGAGAGCGGGCCGGATACTGCGGAAGACCCAAGAAGTGAGCTTGTACAAAGGCTTTTGGAATATAAGAAGTACAAATTTGCTGCCGCCTGCCTCGAAGAACAGGAGGAGCGCCAGCAGCGGATCTACACAAAACCTCAGGAGGATCTTGCGATTTACACCAGGGAAACGGATTACTATCTGTCCCTGGACCTTATCCCATTCATCAGGGCCTTTGAATTGTTCCTTCAAAAAAAGAAAAAGATCGAGGAAGTACAAAAGCGTTACAATATCATAAAACTCCAGCAGATGAGCATAGAAAGCCGGATCGAACAAATCAGGCATCTGTTCCGAAGAAAGAGGGTATTTAAATTCCGTGAGCTCCTGGGAGGGGAAAAAACCAGAAAGAACGTAGTGCTCACCTTTCTTTCCATGCTTGAGCTGATAAGGCAGAAAACCGTTAAAGCAAGTCAAAATGTAAATTTTGGAGAAATCACCTTCACGATCAATGAAAAAATGCCGGATAACGAGAAGGAGGGATAAGCCCATGAGCAGAAAAGAGGTAATCAAGTCGGCTTTTGAATCTATGATGTTCGTTTGGGGCGAACCCATGGATGTTAAAACGGCGGCGGATATTTTTAACATCGATTGGAAAGAAGCATATCACATGTTTAAGGAGCTCCAATCGGAATACGAGACACAAAACAGAGGTATTCGCATCAGGGAAATCGATAAATCCTTTCAGTTTTGTACCTTTGAAGAAAATGACGAGTACATACAAAGGCTTTGCACACCGGTAAAAGAGAAGAGGCTGACTCAGTCCGCCATGGAGGTTTTGGCGATCATCGCCTATAAACAGCCTGTGACAAAGGGGGAGATCGAATCTATTCGCGGCATCAAATGCGACCGGGTCATCGAGGGACTTTTAAAAAAGGAGCTTATAGAAGAAGCGGGTCGAAGCACGGGAATAGGTCGACCGATATTATATGGGACGACAAAGGTGTTTTTAAAAAACTTCGGCTTCACAAATCTTACGGACCTGCCCCAGCTTGAAGATATAAGCGATGTGGTCCGGGATGCTGAGGAAGGGGAAGAGAACGATCCTCTGCAGATCACATTGGACCTGAAATCCGGTAATAGGATCTGATTAAAAATATAATTATCCGTACGGTTATGGAATAACTCCCGACTTACTGTAAATCATAGTGAGTGGGAGTTTTATTTTACCGGGTCGATGGCTTTTTGCTCTGATATCGGATCCAAACCGATAAACTTGAATGTTTAAGCCGAAAGGAGATCATATGGGAAAACGATGCAGAAGACTGGCGATTGTGATAATAACTTTTGCGTTCACAGCAGCAGCCGGCTTTGCTCATATTCAGAGCTTTGCCGAATCTGGGGCATATGATGGCAATGCCTCTATCAAGCCTCCCGCTGTATCTGCAAAAAGTGCGATTGTAATTGAACAGTTAACAGGAAAGGTGCTTTTCGAAAATAACAGCAGGCAGAGGGTTTACCCCGCCAGCATCACAAAAATTGTTACGGCGGTTCTTGCTATCGAATCCGAATCCTTGGATAGGGTCGTCAGTATACCCGGATCCTGCGTCGGTGTCGAAGGTTCTTCCATATATCTTACAGCCGGAGAAAAGCTTATGCTTCGGGATCTGGTCTATGGGTTGATGCTCAGATCAGGTAACGATGCCGCTTTGGCAATCTCATGCCTATTGGAGCCTTCCACAGAGAAGTTCGTTGAAAGAATGAATATGCGTGTTAAGGAAATGGGCGCTTTGGATACGCATTTCGTAAATCCCAACGGGTTGTTCAATGAAAATCACTACACGACTGCATACGATATGGCCATTATTGCTCGGGAAGCGATGAAAAACCCGGAGTTTAAAACCGTCGCCGGAGCAAAAGCCTGGGTGGCAAAAAGAGGTGAGGGAAAATACAACTACTTTTTCAATAAGAACAAGGTGGTCTTTGATTATAGCGGGGGTACAGGCATTAAAATCGGCTACACTAAAAGATCGGGGCGGACCCTGGTCGCATCGGCGGAACGCAACGGAATGGGACTGATATGCGTTGTCATGGATGCCCCGGATTGGTTCAACGACAGCTATAAATTAATGGACTATGTATTTGGATGCTTTGAAATGCAGAAAATAGCAGAAAGCCAAAAGACACTAAAAGCGATACCCGTCAAAAACGGAAATAAAGACCATGTTTTTATCGGCCCTGCGGACAGGATTGAATTGCCTGTCCTGAAAGGGAAAGTAGCAAAGACGGAGCTGATTTATAGGCATCCTTCAAATACGAAGGCGCCTATACGCCGTTTCCAGGAAGCAGGAGCTTTAGAGCTTTATTCGGAGGGTGAATACTTGTGTTCTTACCCTTTATACTATCTTGAAGATATCGATTTAGCAATCCTGCGTTGACGTCACTAAATATAGCGTACTTGCATATTTCTATAATAATTGAGTGAGGAGCACCTTTGTATTTCCTCTCTTATTTAGAAAGAAGGTGCAAGTAGTGAGTAATCGCGCTGATTGCATAGATATCGGAAGTGAAAACTGCCCCTGCTATTTGGCCTTGACCGGCGATTGCCTTGTCTGCAGCCGGCTTCAAGGCCGTGAGGATTGTGACTGCGATTGGAAGGGCGTGTGCGTATATAATGAGTTTATACAAGGAAATAAAAAGGTTAACAATCCGCGGAAGGACCATCCTGTTAAGATAGTATTTAAGAAGTACTACCTGGATGATCTTGTTGTGCTAGGGCTTCTGGTCGGAAAGGGTTTTGCCATAAAGGCCGGCCGGCCGGGCTCCTATATTTTCTTGCGTGCCGGGACCGGTGAATCATTTTATGCTGCCCCCCTATGCGTAATGGAGGCTGACATTGAGGCCGGCATTATTGCTGTTGCGATAAAGATAATATCCGCCAAAACAAAAGCTCTTGCAGAAGCCGAAGACAGTTTAATGGTCAGGGGGATCTATCGCAACGGTATCTTAGGTATAGGCTCACTGACATCAATGCTAAAAACCGGAAAGAAGGTACTTATCGTTGCCAAAGGCATAGGTCTGGCTCCGGCTATTTTGGCAGCAAATTATTTATGGCAAAAAAATCGAGTTGACCTTGTAATTGACACAGAGAAAATCAGCGAAGATCTGATGAGCGATTATCTTCACGAGGGGGAAGGTATAATCAGGTTTTTAAGCCTGAACGAAGAAAGCCATTGTTTGGACCTTGGAGACATACTGCAAAAGGAGCAGTACGATTTGGTTGTGCTGCTGACTTCTGACCACTTCCTTGAAAAAATCGGAAAAATAGTTAAGGAGCGTTTGCCAAATACCTGGCTGGCAGTAAGCAATAATTTTCGTATATGCTGCGGCGAGGGCATTTGCGGCTCTTGCACAACCGCGGCGGCCGGTGGAGAAGTGATCAGGATGTGCAAGTGCAACACCCCGCCGGATTACCTTTAAATAACTAATAAGTGGCAAGGGGAAGTGGCAAGGGGACGCTTTGTTTGCCACCCTATTGGGAACACTTCGGGTGGCACGGGGACGCTTTGTTTGCCACCCTATTGGGAACACTTCGGTATGCTTGATAACAATGAATGTGTCATGGCAATGGAGAAAAAAATATTTTCCTATATTAAAAATGATATTTTACCTTGGAATAATCTTCTTATCAGCTATGAATCGCAAAAATATCCGTTCGATGTACGGCTCGTCATGCGTATGATTAAATATTTTATTCTGTCTTAGAGCGGAACTCTATCCTCTGGTAATTTCAACAGTAGATTCTTATAAGTTTCACATCACCTTTTCTGCCTTTTCTCATATATTAAGCAATATAAGTTCCTATATTTATAATTTTTTTAGGAGCCGGCAGCATGCTTATCAACACTGAATACAACAGAAACAAGGCAGTATTGTATGCAGAGCAATGGGCCTTCGGCCGCAATCCCGCATATTTGGATTTCGAGGAGCTTGGGGGCGACTGCACCAACTTTGTTTCCCAGTGTATCTACGCAGGCTGCGGGGCAATGAATTTTACGCCGACCTTCGGCTGGTATTACACTTCGGCTTCCAATCGGGCGCCTGCCTGGACAGGAGTTCAATACCTTTATAATTTCTTGATTAACAATAAAAAAGAAGGCCCTTATGCCATCACAGCGTCCTCCTCTGAAATGGCCATCGGCGATATAATACAACTGGGTCGTTCCAATGGACACTTCTACCATTCACCAATTGTATGCGGTATTGTCGATGGCCGGATATTTGTATCGGCACACAGCTACGATGCCTGGATGCGTCCTTTGAATTCCTACGAATATGGCATTGCAAGATATAT
>JAKJCD010000057.1:10131-10407 GCA_022706625.1 Bacillota bacterium
GCGGGCGCTGCCCGCCGGTAATGTAAACCAAAACACCGCTCAAATACAGATTTGGTTTACATTCGGTCGTGATCCTAACTCCCGGCGGGCGCAACTCTTAAATCAGCTAAAACTGTCGAAAATTGCATTCTGTGTATAACAAACAGCAAAAATAGAGGCTCAAACTCTAAAATCACGCTGTGTGATCAGCTAAATTTTGAAAAAAATCAATCTGTGTATAACAAAATGCCATTTTGTTATACACAAACACGTCTTTCTTTGGTTTTTAGCTGATTT
>JAKJCD010000058.1 GCA_022706625.1 Bacillota bacterium
ATGGACGATAATGCCTGTTCCTGTTCCAAAGCCGATACTGCTGTGGTTTTGACCGGCACTTCGCTTCCTGTTGTAAATTTCATTTTGAGCACGAAGGTACTCCCTTTGCCAATCTCGCTTTTCGCTTCGATGGATCCTCCCATCAACTCGGCCAGTTGCTTACAGATGGCAAGGCCGAGCCCGGTCCCGCTATGTCTTCGCGTTACTGAACCGTCGACTTGACTGAACCTTTTGAACAGCATGTCCATCTTTTCCCTTGAGATCCCAATCCCGGTATCGGATATTCGAAATTCAAGCGCGATGCTCTTTTCAGACCCTGTGATGAACTCCACATCAAAATCAATTGTTCCCACATCCGTGAACTTGACGGCATTACCTAAAAGATTGTTTAATATCTGCCGCAGGCGATCAGGGTCTCCAACCAAATAGCGAGGTACTTTTGAGGAAAACTTGCAGTTTAGCTTTAAGGCTTTGTTTTCAGCAAGTACTTCATAGATTTTTACGATTTCATCCGTCAGTGCCTTTATATCAAAGGATACGCTTTTTATGAGAATCTCTCCGGCTTCGATCTTAGATAGATCAAGGATGTCGCTGATCACTTTCAAAAGGTTATTTGCGCTGAGCTTTGCCATGCGAACGTATTCCGTCTGCTCCGAATCCATGTCTGTTCGCAGAAGCAAATCCAGCATTCCAATCAAGCCGTTCAGAGGTGTCCTGACTTCATGGCTCATATTTGCTATGAACTCGCTCTTAATCCGACTGGCTGATGCCGCCTCATCCCGGCTGACTCGAAGGGCCGTTTCGATGTTTTTAATGCGATCGATGTTTCTGAAGGATACCACAACGCCTTTAATTTCATCGTTGAAATCAAATATCGGCGAGCAGTTTGCTGAAACGAAATGCCGCTTTCCATTTTTTGTGATCATTGCGGCATGGTTTTGCAGCCCGGAGGATTCCCCTTCATTGAGGACTTTCTTGATCGGGCTGTTTATCCTGTCGCCGGAATAATAATCTATAAGAGGAAATATATCTTCGAAAGGCATGCCAACGGCATCTTTTTCATTCCATCCCGTCAGCATTTCCCCGGATGAGTTTATATATCTGACTATTCCGTCCCGGTCGGTGGCTATTATACCATCACCGGCGCAGGATAACGCAGCTGTTAAAAATGATATCCAGTTTGCTTCCTCTTTTTCCCGAAGCAACAAAGCCACCTCCTTTTTCCGATTGAAGCAATATAGTAATTTATTATGGCGCAATTACTTCAGTACATTATACAATGTCAGGGGCATGTTTGAAAGTGCGGTCTGTATCTCGACAGCTCCTATATCGTAAGCGACTTTCGGCATGCCGTATACCACCGAAGATGCCTTATCCTGACCGATAGTCCTCCCCCCTTTACGACGTATATTAAGCAGTCCTTTTGCTCCGTCATAGCCCATGCCTGTAAGGATGATCCCGACGGAACTGCTGCCTGCTTCCTTAGCTACGGAATCAAACAGCACATCTACCGACGGACAATGCCCGTTGACCTTTTCTCCAAGGAAACACTCTACTTGAAACCTGTTCCCGATCTTTTTGACCTTCATATGCTTGTCGCCCGGTGCTATCAATACTGTCCCCTGGGACAGGGTATCTCCTGTGGCAGCCTCTTTTGCCATCAGGGCGGTTTGCTTGTTAAGCCGCTCCGCAAACATCCTTGAAAATACCGCAGGGATATGCTGAGCGATTACAATTCCCGGAATTGTTGGAGGCAAGGCGCTAAGTATGCTGAAAATTGCTTCAGTCCCACCTGTAGAAGCGCCTATAGCTATTATCTTTCCGGTATCTGCTATAATCTCGCTGGAAACCTTGCTTATAGCCTTTTGCTGCTTTAATGCGGGAGTTTTTACGCTTGAAGCGATTCTTATTTTCTGGATCAAGTCTTTAACGAAAGTATCCATGCTCTGGCTCGTGCGCTGATCCGGTTTCACCACAAAGTCCACAGCTCCGGCCTTCAGAGCCTCGAAGACCTTGTTGCTTACAGAGCTCACCATCACGACAGGTACATAGTACTGGGGCAGTAACTGCCGGACAAATTCGATGCCGTCCATGAAAGGCATTTCAACATCGCAGGTGATGACATCAGGATGGGTTTCGAGTATTCTGTCTCTTGCTTCCAACGGATTTGCGGCAACAGCCGCTATTTCGATTTCATCGGATGAAATTTCTCTAACAATAGTTTCTCTGAAAAGAGGACTGTCATCGACTACCAGCACCCTGATTTTTTTAGCATTCTCCATACATATCAATTCCTTTCTTGAAATCGTAAACGGCTTGACACTGACATGCATTTTCAGCAACCCGCATCGCAGTCTTCACTATGCTAAAAATCAACCAACTAACCCTATGGCATCCAGTTCATCATCTGTCAGGAGTCTCTGGCAATCAAGCAGAAGCATTACATTCCCTCCTGCTTTTCCTATCCCTTTTATGTACTTATGCCCGCCTTTGCCCATTTCCGGAGGAGGAGCGATGTCTTCATCCTGCAGGGTCAATACCTCCGCAACACTGTCAACTATCAGCCCAATGGAAACATCTCCTGTCTCGACCACGATTATGCAGGTCCTGTCGTCGTATTCCCTTAGGGCCTTTTTAAAACGCAGCCTTGCATCCATGACCGGTATGATCTTGCCGCGGAGATTTGTGACCCCTTTTACATATTCGGGCATTTCCGGGACTTCTGTAATAGGTTGGATTCCTATTATTTCAGTAATATACCTTATCTCCATGCCAAAAAACTCATCCCCCATAGAAAAGATCAGGTACTTCCCTCTCAGAGTGTCTTCGTCTTCCGTTTCGGTAAGATTGAATAAATCTGTCTGTGCCATCTTCTTTGCCTCCTTCTTAATAATATCCTCTAGCTATTCTACATGCTTAACAAACCACCGACATTTAAAATCAGACTTATGCTGCCGTCGCCCAGAAGAGTGCAGCCTGCCAGCCCTGCCACCTGTTTGAGATTCTTGATATATGACGGAAGAGCTTTGACCACTACTTGATGCTGCCCTAAAAGCTCATCGGCAAAAAGACCTACGCATTTTTCATCCTGTTCGATCATTAGCAGAATCCCCTTTGTAAGATCTGTATTGTCCCCATCTACAGCAAAGAGTTTGTGCAGCCGAAGAACAGGATAGCACTGGCCGCGGACCATTATCATTTCATTGCCTTCGGGGTCCTGTATCAGATCCCGGGCTTCTACCCGGAAAGTCTCTTTTATCGATGTGGTCGGAATCGTATATTTTGAGCTGCCTACCCTGATATTCATACCGTCGATGATAGCAAGAGTAAGGGGAATCTTAAGTGTAGTCACCGTGCCTGCACCTTCTGCACTGTCTATGGATACGGAGCCTCCGACTGCTTCAAGCTTCCTTGTGACCACATCCATACCTACCCCCCGGCCGGAAAACTCGGTTATATCTTTATTAGTAGAGAATCCCGGAAGGCAGATCATGTTATAGATTTCCTTTTCGGTAAGCTCGTTGTCCTCTTTGGTGACAAACCCCTGCTCTCTGGCCTTTTTCAGGATCAGCTCCTTACTTATGCCCTTGCCATCATCCTTTACGATAATAAGGACATCGCTTCCGGCATTTTTTGCTTCCAATGTTACTTGCCCGATTTTAGGTTTCCCGGCAGCCAAACGTTCATTGGGATTTTCTATACCGTGGTCAACGGCATTGCGGACAAGATGCATTAACGGATCCGAAATATGTTCAATGATATTCTTGTCGACTTCGGTCCCTTCGCCAATCAGAGTCATCTCCACCTCTTTTCCAAGTTTCCTGCTGACGTCCCGTACGATCCGGTTCATTTTTCTAAAGGTAGCTGATAGCGGTACCATCCTTATGGACATGACCATATCCTGCATCTCTCCGGTAATCTTTCTGAGCTGCCGTGCTGCTTTATAAAAGCTGTTAAGTTGCAGAGCATTCAATTCCGGGTTTTGTGTGACCATAGCCTCGGCAATGACCATTTCCCCCACAAGATCCATCAGCTTGTCCAGCTTTATAACATCAACGCTGATAATACTATGCTGGTTGGATTTACTCTCTGCTTGCCCGCCATCGGTCTGTTCTGCGCTTTGCGCTTTTACGGTTTTTACTGGTGCTTCCGTCTCCTCATCGGATTTTGGTACTTCGATCTTTTCGAGTTCCGGAGCATCGGTCAATTCCTTAAGTTCGAAATCGGCAATATAGGCGGTACCTGCAAAAAAGTCGTACAGTTCTTTATAGCTTTTATCCGTTTTTAAGGATATGATAAAGCCATGCTCCCTAATCACTACGGCACTTTCGGCATTATCAACGATATCCTCAGGAATGTAACTGAAATCTTCGGTGAGATCCTTCAGGCGGTGAGTAATGGCAAATGCACGAATGTTTTCCATCCCACAGCCTTCTTCAAAGAAAAGCATAACCTCGTAAGCCTTTCCTCTGGCGGATCCTTTATTATCCGGAGCCAGATAATAGTGCTCCGATACAGGCGGGTTCATTCCGATCTCAGATGCGGCTTTACTTCCGCCGTTTTTTATTGAGGATAAGAAAGCCTTGATGCTTTTAATAAGCTCAGAGGGGTCGCCGTCAAGCCCGTCGGCATTCTTGACCTTTTCCATTTCCAGCTTGATAAAGTCCACACCTTCCAGAACGAGGTCCGAAAGAAGTGCCCAGTCCATATCTGCCGGCTTTTCTTCCCGAATGTAATAGAATAGGTCTTCTATTGCATGGGATAAAATCGCAATATTATCAAACATCATCATTGCGGAGGAGCCCTTTATAGTATGCATTACCCTGAAAATCTCGTTTATCGTATCCAGCGAAAAGCTGCTTGCCTTTTCTACTGCCAATATGGATGTTTCCAGTTGTTCGATGTTCTGTGCAGTCTCATAAATGAATAAGTCCAGAATCGGGTCATTTAAAGTCTTTTTTCCCATAACTACTCCTCCTTATTTCCGTAAGGCAAATCTCGGTGAGTATAATAATTATTCTGTATAAAAGAATACATTATTAACATTTATTATTCATACCTAATTTTGTGGTAAATTTTATCAAAACTCTTTGCCTCTGAGCTCTGATTTTGTGTGGATATCCAGTTTGCTGTAAACATTTCTTAAAGTTGCCCTGACAGTCATTTCGGATATGTACAGATCATCAGCGATCTCCTTTGCGCTGAATCGCTCCTTTGCCAGCAGTGCAATTTCTCTTTCCCTGGGTGTTAAAGGTGATTTCTCTTTAAATATCGTCTTTCTTATTTTGTTCACTCCAGCCTTTTGACGTTTGCAAAGATCAACCAGTGTGTCGATGCCGCCTTTCATATATTCGGGGCAGGCTGATTCAAAAAGAAAATCTTCCATATCCGGGTACTGGGCAAAAGGGAGATAAACCTTGTCTTTCAAAGCCATTTCAAGGGCCTCCCCTAAATGTCTTCTTGCTTCAAAAAAGTCATTATTATTCCGTTTCGCAACAGCAAGAAGGATTGACCGGGAAAGATGTAACATAGTATACTTTATACTTCCGCCCTGGCCTCCGGGCCCATCCGCAGCGAAATGGCAAATGCCGTAAAACTCATTGTATCGCCCTTCCATCATCAGTAGTTTTAGGTGGAGTATTTGAGCCATCGGTACAACTGGTGCATAAATTGCTCTTTTTATGCTCTCCATATCATAAAGCCATTGCGCCACATTTTCTTTGCTTTCTAGAATAATGCCGATGCCGGATAAAGAATACTCCGACATTCGCAGTATATGCGGATCCGGATTCTCTTTTACGGTACCCTTAATATTGTTTACTGCGGTAAAGTAATCTTCGGCGTTTCCCCTCAGTACAGCGATGCGGGCAAGAATCGTTTCGGCACAAATAGAAATGCCGTCCTGTCGATGGCTTCGGGCATCATATAGGGCTCTGTGGCACAAGATCTCCGCATCGTTATCATCGCCTCTCATCAGCAAGGCTTCCGCCTGCAATAAATAGAATGCGCCGGCGCCGTTTCCCCGTGTCAGTCTGCGATAGGTGTAATCGGATTCTTCCATATCCCGAAGCGTACTTTCAAGTCCGCCCGGCTCGCGCCATAACATATTTAATAAAGAAGGAGCTGCAAATAAATACGGTGCATTTGTTTTGATCATCTCCGAAGGTTTTGCCAGTAGCTGCCATGCTTTTTCCTGCTTCTCTTTCATCTTATTGATATCGTTAAACTCCCCCAGAGAGGCCAGCAGTTCATACTCACCGGCAATGCTTTCTGTTTTTTCACTGCCGATGGCAGTATCATCCTTTATTACAGAGCTTATTAGCCTGCACAGCCTATTGTATTCTTCAAGGTATCCGTTCATTAAAGCCAAATAACCGAAAACTATCATAGTATGAGGGTAATTGATCAATACTTCATCCGGGCATTCATTGATAATCGTTATATAAAATTCAACAGAATATTTTTCTTTCCGGCTGTAAAAATAATCGTTGCTGAACGGCAGCGACAAAATAGCATTAAAATCCCGTATTTTATAAAAATATCCTGACGCAGAGCAATACTCATCCATAGCGGCGCAGGAAAGCCCGGCATTGCGGAACACTTGGTTCTGATATTCTTTCGGGACTTGGTTATAAAGAAGGTTTTGCAGATAATCCTGCAAAATACCATGAATGCTGAATAGTTTCTTATCAGATAAATACTTTATGAAATCATTATTCTTAAGAAGATATTCAATATTTTCCGGCAGCACTTCGCTGTTGAGCATAATAGCCGCCTGACGAAAGGAAAAGCTTTCCAGTATAGATGCCGAGAGCAAAAACTCTTTCTCGTCCGGCTTAAGATTGTTCCAGATCGCTCTTTCTATAAGCTGTTCGATATCTGCATTTGATGCAAAAGAACCTGTTTCTTTGTAGTTGAGTATTTGAAGGCGAATCGCTGATATCCAACCTTCTGTACTCAAGAATACATTTTCCGATTCCTGATCGCTTAAGCGGATTCCTTCCAGGCGAAACAAATTGGCAGTACCTTCCCTGTCAAAGAAGAAAGAAGATGCGTTAATGGTAAAAATATTGTTATTATGCATTGAAATCTGTTGCCGGGATCGGAGCTGTTGAGTGATGATAATCATATGCAGTCTGGGATTACCGTGCATGGAAAATACATCTATCAGCTCCCGGGGGATCTCACAGTTTACCAGATGGTAATTATCCACCACCAAGTACGTCTCGGATGGGCACTGGACATCTCGAAGGTGAGATATCATTTGAAACAACGTATCCATGGTAGGCATATTGATGTTTCTCAAACTATCAGCCACCTTGCCGCTGACATGTGAAAACAGATCGCATATACCCATCCATGCTGCCTGTGACGGTTCCCCCAAACAAGTATACCAGTATTCACTGGAACCCTGCTGCCGGTTTTCTTTAAGGTACTCTCTGATTGCGGTAGTTTTCCCAAATCCCGAAGGAGCCTCAACGATGGTCAACGGATGATATGGTATTTGAGCAAGCTGCCCCTTGAGCTTGTCCGAGAAATAATACTTTTGCTGCCGGCCTGATCTTTTCTCCATCTTATTTCTCCGTTAAGCTTCTGTTCAAGATTACTGTTCGCCGGTTTCTTAAGATAGTTTAATGCGGTTACAATTAAAATTTATTTTACCATAAAATTTGACAAATTTCAATAATATGCGACGCAGGCTCAGACAATGCTTATCGTATTTAACAACATATGTAAAAAGCAGCGGTTCCCCTCTAAATCACTGATTCCCGTTGCTTTCGGTTTGGCAACCATTATTGCTAAATAGCATAAAGCCGTCCTTTATCTGAACGGCTCTAACTGTTCTTCATCTTTTGCAAGTTCACGTTTAAATTCTGTTCCTTCCAATAGCCATCCTTAGGCTTCTTCCTCATCATAATTTAAGTGATCTAATACATCATTATAATGCTACTTGTCAAGCCATCTTGTGTCATTAGTACAAAATAGATGCAGGTTTTGGTCTATCTTACAACAGCCACCCGTAATTGCGTTTATTGCAAAGTATTCTTTGCACTTGTACTACATCGTTTTTTATTACAAAAGACACAAGATAATTATCTACAATTACAAGCGCTACAGAATATGCTGCCAATTACGTCTTGTGTATAGAATTCTCTCTATATCAACAACTTTCAACTTTTCATCTATGGTGAAAAAGACAATATAATTTTTAACGAGCATCTTGTGATATCCTAGCATTGCAAGCCGTTCATCAACTACGAAAGAGCATTTTTGTGGCATGACCGCTAACCCACCGATGGCTTCTTCAATGATATCCATCATTTTCAATGCAGTTATGGGTGCCGATAGCTGTGCGGAAATATATCGAATAATGTTGCGAAGGTCATTCTCTGCAGGTTCCGATATGTCAACCCTATATCTTTCCATCAGCTATCTCCTGCCGAATGTCTTTCATGACATCTTCAAGCGGACGTTTCCTGCCCTCTATTGTGGCCGCTTTTCCCTCATCAAGCAGGCGATAAAGCTCAAGCTTGCCATTGAGCATTTCATATGTCTCAATGCTCATAACAGCCAAATCACCTCGCCCATTTTTGGTAATATAGACAGGCTCTCTTTTTTCGTGGCAGAATGTTGAAATTTCGTTATAATTATTCCTTAAGTCCGTGCTGGATTTAATATTTGGCATAAAATCAGCCTCCTTATCTAATCTAAAGATATTATACACTAATATCTTTAGATCATCAAGTCAAACTATAACTTGCCCCCCTCTGGACGTGAGTTCGACTCCATCTGACATAAAAAAAGGTAATGACCACATACCCATGACAGGCAGTGGTCATTACCTTTTTTGGTGAAGGTGGTGAGAGTCGAACTCACGTCCGAAAGCACTTCCACAAGAATTTCTCCGAGCGCAGCCGATGGTTTTTTGTTTCGCTTCTTCCGGCGCCCGTCGGCAGGCTTCGGTTTCAGCTATCCCGTTGTTCCCCTATGCTACCGGGAGCTCACATAGAGTTTTCCTGCATGCTTGACGCCGGATCTGCCGACCTGCAGGTAAGTCGGAGCCGACGCGCGGCGGCTTAAGCAGCCAGTGCGAAGTTTGTTCTATTTTTTGCGTTTATATTTAACGTGCCATTTTTAACGTAGACTTGGCAAACTACGGCTCGCTTTTCCTGATTCCGCACCCCCGTCGAAACCAATTTCACCCCCATATTCTGCAAACATACTTTGCAATATCATTATACCGCAAAAATTGTTTTTGTAACATTACAATTTTGTTAATTTTATAATGATTTTAAGGCTGGAACGAGACGGTCATCTTCAGCCTGCTCTCCAAATCAGCTAAAAAATACACAAAACATATTTTGTGTATAACTTTCTCCTAATAAATGTAAATATATCAGAGAATTATCTCGGCAAATCAGCTAAAATAGCAAAAAAATCTTGTTTGTGTATAACAAAACTCCAAATTGTTATACACAAAAGCAAATATTTTAAAATTTAGCTGATTTTGGTGGTTTTAATCGGGTTTGATACAGCATTATAGCCATATTGTTATACTCAAAACGCAAAATTGCATTTTTTAGCTGATCTGTCGATTATGGCTGATGGTCTCAGGATGGTGAATTGCCTTGTTCCCAAGATAATCAAGAATTCCGCCTGCTATTGGCGTGCCTTCTTCAGTTCCTGCTGAATGCGGCGTTCGGAGTCCCTCTTTGCAATATCCTCACGCTTATCGTAAAGTTTCTTGCCTCGGGCAATGGCCAGTTCCATCTTGGCTCTGCCCCTCTCGTCTATGTAAACTGAAAGCGGCACCAGAGTCAGCCCTTTTTGAGTCGTATACCCGATAAGCTTGCGGATCTGCTGTTTGTGGAGCAGAAGCTTCCTTGGGCGGACAGGGTCTACGTTATAGCGATTTCCCTGCTCATAAGGGCTGATATGCATCTGATACACGACGACCTCTCCTTTTTCCACTTTGGCAAAGCTCTCTTTCAGATTGATCTTGCCTTGCCTGATGGATTTTATCTCTGTCCCCGTCAGCACTATACCGGCTTCATATACTTCATCGATAAAAAAGTCGTGCCTTGCCTTCCTGTTATTTGCAATAAGCTTTTTTTGTCTCATCTTATGACACCTATCTGACTAAAGGGAAAAAGACGGAAGTCCGCACGGCCTAAAATGTCTTCCAGCGCAACTTCACCCACTGCCGCATCCCTGCTGTCTAAGCTGACGGGGCGATTATCTCCCATCACAAAGACATGTCCTTCAGAGACGGTCACCGGCTCCATTTCACCGGGGGTCGTCCCTCCGTAAATGTATTCTTCTTCTAAGGCACTGCCGTTTAGGTAGACTGTTCCGTTTTTGATTTCGATTTTATCACCCT
>JAKJCD010000059.1:0-407 GCA_022706625.1 Bacillota bacterium
GCTGAAAAGCTGATCGTCACCTACTCTCCAGCCAACGGTGATGTAAAGGTTGCGGCGGACAAAAGAAGCTTTACCATTTCTTTTTCGGAAGGAGTGACAAGGTATAACGGCAGCACCCTCGCTACCAATGACAGCTATTTGAAAAGCAGTGTTGTTCTGTTCCAGGCAGGAAGCAGCAATGTAAACGCTGATAATTACAATGTTTCTATCAACAGCAGAAAAACCCAGATAACCATTTCCTTGGAAGATAAATTCAATCTGTCGTTGAATACGAAATACACCATAGGCATCAGATCCTCAACGCTCAAAACAGCAGACGGAGTTGCGGTGGCATCTTCCAGCGCCGCCTGGACTACGGCTGGTACGCCTGAGCTCGGCGCCGTCAGCACGATTCCTTATGAATTGTC
>JAKJCD010000059.1:417-10313 GCA_022706625.1 Bacillota bacterium
CAGCAGATCTTAAAGCTACGCCAAATGTAAGCGGGACTATTTATGCTGTGCTTATATCGGCAGCAGATACTAAAGTCCCAACAGCGGCCCAGATCAAAGACGGTAAGGATGCCGACGGCAATACTGCTATTGCGGCCGTCAGCGGTGCAGCGACCGCATCAAAAGCAGCGACATTGAAACTTTCAGGAGCCGGGATATCAAGAGATACAAATTATAAAATATATGGAGTTTTATACGACGGAAGCAATAATTTCTCTGCAGTGGTAAACTCAGCAGTTAAGACAGAGCCCTTGAAATTAAGATCGCTGAGAGTTTTCCCCGTAATCGGCGGAATTGAAAGCCCTGATGCACTTTCAGGTAAGTTTAATTCAGACACGACTGTTTACAGTATCCTTGTCGATAACGGTACCGAATTCGTGAGAGTTACGGCAGATGCCAATGTGGGCGATGAGGGTTTCGCCGGAGATTTGCTAATAAATGATGAGAAAAATACTGCCGATATTCCTATAGTTGCCGGGAAGGCGACAGTGAGCGTCGCAGTCAAAGAGGACGGCAAAATAAACACCATGACCTATACAGTCAATATTAAAGAAAAAGGTACTGCCGAACTCAAGTCGATTACCATAGGAGGTGATCCCTATGATCTTGTGTCGGGAGCAAAATATCCTCTGCCAGCAGATGTGTCCGTCGATATCCAGATCGTTATTAATGCGGTAGAATCCGGTGCATCAATACAAATTGGTTCCGATACATACAACTCGGGAGATCCAATTGAGAGGACCGTGACATCAACTGCTGATACGCTTCGGTTCACAATCTGGTCGGCTGACGGGGTTACGAAAAAGGATTACACCATTTTGTTTGAACGGATATAAGGGAAGGGTATCAGCACTGTACACTACGAAGGATGAGGAGGGAGATGCCATGAGTTGGAAGTTTGTATTATCATTGGTTTTTGCATTGGTGGTTGCATTGTTTGCGATTCAGAATGCTTACTCGGTGGATGTCAAGTTTCTTGCCTGGGAAGTTAATATCTCGCAAGCCTTGATCGTGCTGGTCTCGGCAATTTTCGGCGCCCTTGCCGCCGCATTTTTAGGGCTTGTGAATCAGATGAAGCTCAAGGCGGTCATCCGTGGCGACAAGAGGACGATAACCGCTTTGCAGGATGAAAATCAGGCCATAAAAGTTAAGCTGGAACAAGCAGAAAAAAAAGCGATATCCGATGTGACATCAGCCGCGCCGGATATCGTTCAGCCTGTGGAATAGTCCTGATCAGAATTTATTATGCAGTTCAAAAAGTGTAAACCTTTCGATCAGCTCTCTTAATTCGGAAGCCTGCGCGCCAAGTTCTTCACTAGCTGCAGCGCTTTCTTCAGTGCCCCATTGAACGGCTGCTGTGCTCCATATCAGTTTCCGCTTCCGTTGTCAGCTTTCCTGATTCCGCCGTATTTACAGCAACAGATTATGCAGGTGCATACAGCATTGGAAAGGAGCTCTAGGTAAGAGCTCCTTTTTATTTGAACTGCCTCAGCAGCAACAACGTCGCCGTCTGCAACATTGGCCTCTTCCGCAACAATCGCAGCAGCAGCAGCATCCGACTGCGACACCAATAATAAACGGGATCACAGGCATATTACCAACCTCCCTTCGCCGCTACACTTAATATATGCAAAACCTAAAGTCAGAGTTCCAGTATAGCAAGCCATATGTATGCCGCTCATGATAAGAGGCATAGAAACCGGATGAAACGGAAAACCTATCAGCGGAGGTGAGGGCAATTATGGAAAGCAATATCGAAATGTATAGTGAGGGGCAGGGCCAAAAAAAATCTTTGTGGGCCGCTACCTGTGAAATCGAAAAAAGGGATCCGCTGCTGGAGGAGTATTCGGAGTCTGAGGCGGTGATAATAGGAGCGGGTATGGCAGGTGTCTTGACCGGCTGCATGCTGCAGGAAAAAGGAATAGACACGGTTATTGTTGAATCCTGCCGCATAGGGGGCGGGGTAACGGGCTATACTACTGCAAAAATCACATCACAGCATAATTTGATATATGACAGACTTATAACTGATCTTGGTATAAAAAAGGCCCGGCAGTATGCGACTGCAAATCAAAATGCCATTGATGGGTTTCGCAGATTTGTACGGGATAAAGCGATAGACTGCGGATTGGAAGATAGACCGGCCTATCTTTATACACTGAAAGCAGAAAGGATTAAGGATCTTGAAAATGAATCGGAGTCAGCGAAAAAGCTTGGTATCCCAAATACGCTTTTAAAAAAGCCCGGTTCGTGCGGAGCTGACGGATGGGGCCTTCCCTTTTCGGCTGAAGCTGCTTTAAAGTTCTATGATCAGGCTCAGTTCCACCCCTTAAAATTTCTCGGTCCCATAACGAATTCGCTTAAAATCTATGAAAATACAAAAGTCATTGATGTGTTGCCGGCAGAGAGCGGCACTGCGCCCAATAAATCCGGAAAAAGTATTGTCGTCACCGAGCGAGGGAAAATAGCCGCAAGATATGTGGTATTTACATGTCACTATCCCTTCTTGATCCTTCCCGGCTATTATTTTGCCCGCCAGTACCAGGATAGGGCATATATTTTAGCATTATCCGCAGCTTCTCAGGTAAACGGCCTTTATATCGGGATCGATCAACCGGCTTGGTCTTTTCGTAATTACGAAGATCTGCTGCTCTTTGCGGGCGGCAGTCACAGGACGGGGCAAAACGAAAAGGGCGGGAACTATCAAGCGATGAGAGATGAAGCAAAGAAACTGTTTCCTGAAGCTAAGGAATGCTATGCCTGGTCAACTCAGGATTGTATGCCTCTGGACGGTGTCCCATATATCGGACAGTATGCCGGCGATAAACCGGGCTGGTTTGTTGCCACCGGGTTTCAAAAATGGGGAATGACAAGTTCAATGATAGCAGCCGACATTATTTCTTCAGATATTTTGAACAAGCCATATGAAATTGCGAAGGAGGGTGCGGAGGTTTTTTCGCCGCAGAGGTTTACTGCCCCCAAATCTTATAATGAACTGTGGGAAGATGTTAAAATTATAGGGAGCGGACTTTTGCGAGAGATATTTTCAATACCCGAAAAAGAGGCGGCTGCGGTAATGCCGCAACATGGAGGCGTAGTGGAATATGACGGGAAAAAATCAAGTGTTTTCCGGGATGATAATAATACCTTGCATGCGGTATTTTCAAAATGCACCCATATGGGTTGCCAGCTTGCCTGGAATCCTGAGGAAAAAAGCTGGGACTGCCCCTGCCACGGCTCCCGGTTCAATATTGGAGGTCATGTGGTCAGCGGTCCTGCAGTTAAAGATTTAGAAAGGGTTGATAAAAACGCTATAAAATAGTATTATTAATTGGACTACGCACCTCCGTGATTTTTCGAGAGGTGCGGTATCCTGATTATTACCACATAATACAAATCATGTTTATACATATTATCGAGGCGAAAATGAAGAAATATTCGAAGATCTGTATCCTTGTTTTTACTGATATTTTTTTTCTCAATCTGGCCTTTTGTTTAGCTTTGTTGCTGCGATTCGATTTTGCGGTCGATTCCAGTGAATTCAGCAGATATTTTTCGATATATGTCAACTGGGCTGTGTTGATTACTGCCATCAAGATTGCTATAAATGCCCTGATAGGGCTTTATAATAGCTTGTGGGAGTATGCGGGCATTGAAGAAATATTCCGTGTCGGTATTGCAGCATTCTTCGGTTTTGCTTCGGTGATCCTGGTAATGCTTTATCTGCAGCATATGCTTCCGAGAAGTACATATCTAATGGTTTTAGCTTTTGATATCCTGTTCCTCGGCGGATCCCGGATCGGTTACCGGTTTTTACGAGGTGTTCGAAGCGCATGGAACCCCTGGCTGTTAGGGCGATGGATATTCAATGGCAACGCAGGTGTTAACAAATGCTCCCGGGTACTGATCGTCGGCGCGGGAGATGCGGGGGCCAGCATGATCAAAGAGATTCGCCAGAACCCGGGTTCGGGTAAGCGGATAATCGGCGTTATCGATGATAATCGGGCAAAGATCGGCACCAGGATCGCGGGAAAAAAAATCTTGGGCGACAGGGGTTTTATTCCGGCAGCGGTGAAAAAATACGGCATTGATGAAATAATCATCGCTATCCCTTCAGGGACGAGAAAAGACATCCAGGCGATTGCCGGCATATGCGGGGAGACCGGGTGCAAGACCAGCATTCTTCCGGCTTACATAGATCTGATCGACGGTAAAGTCAGTGCAAGCAAATTGAGAAGGGTCAATATTGAAGATTTGCTGGGACGAGAGCCGGTGATGCTCGATAATGAGGCTATAAGCGGTTACATAGAAGATAAGATCGTTTTGGTCACAGGGGCGGGAGGTTCTATCGGATCGGAGCTCTGCCGTCAGATCGCAAGGAACAACCCCAGGAAACTGGTGGCATTGGATATTTACGAAAACAGCCTTTATGAGCTGTGCGTAGATATGCAAAGATTATACTCGGAGCTGGAGCTGACGCCGGTGATTGCTTCGATACAAAATTCAAAGAATCTTACCCAGATCTTTGAAAAACATTGCCCTCATGTGGTGTTTCATGCGGCTGCACATAAGCATGTGCCCCTGATGGAGAAAAACCCCAGGGAGGCTTTGCTGAACAACATCATCGGCACAAAGAACGTGATTGATTTATCCGATAAGTACACCGTAGAGAAATTTATTCTTATTTCAACGGATAAAGCTGTTAATCCGACAAATGTTATGGGTGCCACGAAGCGAATAGCGGAGATGCTTATGCAGGACAAAAGCAGGGTGTCGCAAACTGTCTTTTCAGCCGTACGGTTTGGGAACGTTCTTGATAGCAACGGCAGCGTCATTCCCATATTTAAAAGGCAGATAGAGCAAGGGGGCCCCGTAACGGTGACCCATCGTGATGTCACCCGCTTTTTCATGACCATTTCCGAAGCGGTGCAGCTTGTGATCCAGACAGGCGCCATGGCTGCAGGAGGCGAAATATTCATTTTAGACATGGGCGAATCGGTAAAAATTAAAGAGTTGGCGGAAAACTTCATCAGGCTTTCCGGTTACACACCCTACACAGATATAGACATCGTGTTCACGGGCCTTAGGCCCGGCGAGAAGCTTTATGAAGAATTGCTGATGGACGAGGAAGGGATACAAAAAACCTCTCACGGAAGTATCTTTATCGGAAAACCGACGGCGCCTCCTCCCGCTCTGGAGGAAATTCTGAAACAAGGAGAAGATGCCCTGGGGGATGAGGTGGTGAAGGTATGCAGAAAATCAGATGAGAAGATAAAAAAATGGCTGCAAACCATCGTGCCGACCTATATAAACGGCGATGGCGGCGGATTATACGTGAGTACGGGTTACAGCAAATGACCGGGGAGGAATAAATGAGGATCGGAATAGACTTTAATGAATCTGCATTGGATAAAGGACAGCTGGCAGAAAAGCAAAAGGAGTTGTCTGCTGGCCAGCGACGTTTGGAGTCCGGAAAAGAAGCATTTACAGGCTGGGTCAGGCTGCCGGAGGAAATCAATAAGAAAGAGATCATAAGGATAAAGACCGCAGCGGCGGATATCCGGCGCAAGTGCGATGCCTTTATCGTTATCGGTATAGGCGGATCTTACCTTGGAGCAAGGGCCGCAATAGAAATGCTGGGTAAAAAAGGATCCTTGCCGCAGATTTATTATGCCGGACACAATATCAGCGGCACATATCATGCAGAGCTTTTGGAGGAGCTTGAGGGTAAAGAAATATGCATCTGCGTTATTTCTAAATCCGGCACTACTACAGAACCCGGCATTGCTTTTGCGCTTTTAAAGGATCTGCTGATCTGTAAATACGGAAAAGAAGAGGCACGCAGGCGGATCTATGCCGTTACCGACCGGAATATCGGAGTTCTAAGAGAAGAAGCGGACAGAGAGGGCTATGAAAGCTTTGTAGTCCCCGAGGATATAGGCGGGCGGTATTCGGTGCTGACAGCCGTCGGACTGCTGCCCATTTCCGTTGCCGGGATCGATATAGATGAAATGCTTTCCGGGGCTAAAAAGATGATGAAACCGCAGTTATTTTTGGAAGACGATGCGGCCATGTATGCCGTTGCCAGGAGCCGGTTGTTTTCCTCGGGAAAAGTGATCGAGGTTTTTGAATCTTACGAACCGAGACTGTTTTATTTCTGCGAATGGCTGAAGCAGCTTTTCGGTGAAAGTGAAGGAAAACAAGGTAAAGGGATATTCCCGGCCGCGCTGCAGTTCAGTACGGATCTGCACTCTATGGGACAATTCTTACAGGACGGACATCAGATTTTTTTTGAGACGATCCTTAATGTAGAAGAACCGCCTGAGGATCTTACCGTGCCTGAAAGCGCCGGAGAGCATTTGGCAGGGCTGAGCATGAACAGGGTGAACCGGGCAGCGGTTTACGGGGTCATGGCAGCACATCGTAAAGCCGGTGTGCCTATGATAAAAATCGATATACCGGCACTGACGCCCTATTATTTCGGACAGCTGGTATACTTTTTTGAAAGAGCTTGCGCTCTTTCCGGATACCTCTCGGGGGTCAATCCTTTTGATCAGCCGGGAGTTGAGGAATATAAGGCAGAAATGCGCAAGGTATTGAAAGATAGTTAGCAGGGAAAGGGAGGAGGTTATGGCAATGGTACGGCTGGAAAAGTCAGAACGGATAGGGCTGATTCGAATCGATCGCCCTGAGGCGATGAACTCTTTAAATGAACAGGTTTTAACCGAACTTTCAGCCGCAGTGGATGCCGCTGCGGCTGATCCCGGGGTATTGGTGATCATTATAACAGGAGAAGGAAAGGCATTTGTTGCAGGAGCCGATATCGCGGGGATGCAGCCCCTTGATGCCAAAGGAGGCTATGAGTGGGGACGTCTGGGACAAAAGGTGTTCCGCAAAATTGAAACCTTGGAAAAACCGGTCATTGCCGCGGTTAACGGTTTTGCACTGGGCGGCGGCTGCGAACTTGCTATGGCTTGTGATATCCGCATCGCAGGTGAGAAGGCCAAATTCGGACAGCCCGAAGTGGGCCTGGGGATAATACCGGGGTACTCAGGGACTCAAAGGCTGCCCAGGCTCATCGGCAAAGCCAAAGCGATGGAGCTGATACTGACCGGTGAAATAATCGGCGCCGACGATGCAGCCGCCATCGGCCTTGTAAATAAGGTTGTCCCCCAAGAGGCTCTGATGGATGAGGCTTTTGCCCTTGCTGCAAGAATTGCAGGGAATGCGCCGGTTGCAGTGTCCTATTCGAAAAAGGCTATTGTTGAGGGGCTTGATTGCAGCGATATGGATCAGGCTATAGAGGTTGAGGCAGAGCTTTTTGGCAGGTGTTTTGATACAGTAGATCAGAAGGAGGGCATGGGGGCATTTCTTGAAAAAAGGAAGCCCAGGTTTACAGGAAAATAACGGATATTGTATAGTAAACGGTTTAAAATACTGTATAATATTTCACTGTTAATAAGCATTCCCATAAGGAAGTGTTATGAAGTATAAGAAAATTTCCCGGGAGGCTTTGAAAATAGATTCAGATCAGATATCAAAAGGGTTCTGATCATAGAAAATATTGATAGAGGAGGATAATCATGAAAAAGATCGGCGTATTAGGCACGGGCACCATGGGCGCAGGGATTATTCAGGTTTTGGCACAAAGCGGTTATGAGGTAGTGCTCAGAGCCAGAAGGCAGACATCGGTGGACAAGGGGATAGCAACGGTCGAAAAAAATCTGGATAGACTGATTGCAAAAGAAAAAATCACTGCTGACCAAAAAGCGGATATCATGGGCCGGATAAAGGGCTCGACAGACATATCCATAATAAAGGATGCGGATCTTGTCATCGAGGCGGCCACCGAGGAAATGGATTCAAAAAAAGCTTTGTTTGCAGAGCTTGATGAGCTTTGCAAGCCTGAAACTATCATAGCTACCAACACCTCATCCCTTTCCATTTCGGAGATCGCAGCAGCTACCAGCAGGCCTGATAAAATCATCGGCATGCATTTCTTTAACCCCGTTCCCATGATGAAGCTGGTCGAGATCATTAAGGGCCTTGCCACATCCGAAGAGACGAAAGAAACCATTCTTAAGCTGACGGAAGATCTGGGAAAGACTCCTGTTCAGGTTGAAGAGGCTCCGGGGTTTGTTGTCAACAGGATCCTCATCCCTATGATCAATGAGGCGATAGGGATACTGGCGGACGGGGTTGCGAAGGCCGAAGATATCGATGAAGCGATGAAGCTGGGAGCCAACCATCCAATGGGGCCATTGGCATTAGGAGATCTTGTAGGGCTTGATGTATGCCTCGCTATCATGGAAGTGCTTTACACCGAATTCGGAGACCCCAAGTACAGACCCCATCCTCTGCTTAGAAAAATGGTTCGCGGAGGGAAGCTGGGCAGGAAGACCGGTGTGGGATTTTTCGATTACAGTAAGTAAATAAGCATAACAATATACATTGCGGCAAATTGAACGTACACTAAGGGCCAAAGTAAAATAAAGAATTTTTACGGGACAGAGTGCTTCACTCTGTCCCGTTTAAACTGTGCTGCATTTGTGCCAAAACTCTTCTCCTTGCCGGGGAACAATTTGTGTCGCTAATCGTCATAAAAACAGGATGCAATAAATATGAAGATTTTTTTAAAACATTTTTTTATATGGCTGATAGCCTTCACGGTTATCCTTATACCTGCCACCTTCGCGTTGGACAGGCTTGGCGGTATTCGTATTTTCCAAGGGACCGAAAGCCTTGCGGATGCGCAGGATCTGTTAGTTGATCCCGAAAGTCCTTTTCTTGAAGCTTTCGGTGAAGCGAAGCGGGTCAATATACTGGTTCTTGGTGTTAACGACGGGCTTTCGGATACAATAATGCTGGGGAGCTACGACATGAAAAACCAGCACGTTGATATTATTTCTATACCCAGGGACACATACTATGATCGGCGGGAAGCAACCACCGCCGGCTCGTACAAAATAAATGCCATTTACAGGAACGGTACGGCGGTGGGTACCGCAAGGGCAGTAAGCGATGTGCTTATGGGGATGCCCATTCACTACTATGCAGTAGTCGACTATGACGGTATCGGTCAGATCGTGGATTCCATAGGAGGAGTGCCGATGGATATCCCGTTCCATATGCATTATGAGGATCCTACCGATGAACCTCCTTTATATATCGATATACCTAAAGGGCCGATAATAATCGACAGCAGCAACGTACAGCAATTCCTCCGCTTTCGAAAAGGAAGCAAGGGTTATCCCGGCTATCCTGAAGGGGATATAGGGCGGGTAAAGGCACAGCAGGAATTCATTAAATCCGCTCTTCGGGAATCCATCGGGTTCGGCATTCCGAAGGTTGCCAAAACGGTGATCAAAAATGTGGATTCCGACCTTACTCTTTCCATGGCGGTAAAGATAGCGGGAAAAGCAACGGGACTTAAGCGTGAGGATATAAAAACCTGGTTAACTCCGGGTACTCCAGGCATGAAAAACGGGGCATCATACTGGTGGGTGGACAAACCTGCCGTGGAGAAAATGCTGAAGGAAATATATTCGACAGATACTCAGGAGCCAGAATCGGAATATCAGGAATAAATACTTTTTACTTTTCTTTTATGCCTGAATGGTATAAAATATTATGGTATCATGTTTACTGGTTAAGGTCGGATTAAAGGCATGTAAATAAGTGAAGGAATGGTTGACTTCTCATGAAAGCGGAGCGCAAAAAACCTTCAAACGGTTCAAATGGAAAAAGTATTGTTACGTTCCTCATCTATTTTTCAGCTGCATTCCTTATCTGTGTGGGAGTGCTTATAGCAGCAGGCACAGCAATAAAAGAAGTCAAAGAGAGTCAGATTTTTGGCG
>JAKJCD010000005.1:0-265 GCA_022706625.1 Bacillota bacterium
GCAAAGAGTTCGCAATATATGGGCGGCTCTTCCCGATGCTTTTCGATACCTGTTCCTGGGTAAGCCCAAAGATTGCAATCATCCTTTCCAGTCCGGCCGCCTCTTCCATCGCATTCAGATCTTCACGCTGCATGTTTTCTATCAAAGATACCAATGCGTTCTGTTCATCTGTAAATTCACGGATCAGGCAAGGGACATCCTTCAATCCGGCTTTTCTTGCAGCTCTCCACCTTCGTTCGCCAGCAACGATTTCATATCCAGCACC
>JAKJCD010000005.1:341-4442 GCA_022706625.1 Bacillota bacterium
AATGATCCCGTGTGCTTCTATAGATTTTGCCAGTTCGTCGATTTTATCTTCGCCAAAGGTCTTTCTCGGCTGGTAGCCGCTTGGCTTTATCATGTTGATATCTACGAAGCTCACACCTTCATTATTCTTATTTGTTTTATTCTTCTCATTTCCGACATCTATTTCCACATCGGCGAACAGGGCTTCAAGACCCTTTCCCAGTCCTCTGTTTTTCGACGGGTTCATTTTCTATCCCTTTCCTGCTCCAAAAACTCCTCGGCAAACTCCATATATGCCAGCGCCCCCTTCGATCTGGGATCGTATTCGGTTATAGGCATGCCGTAGCTTGGAGCTTCCGCAAGCCTTACGTTTCTCGGTATCACTGTTGAGTAAACCTTATCCTTGAAATATTTCTTAACCTCTTCCACCACTTGTATCGATAAATTTGTCCGGCCGTCGAACATGCTGAGAATAACGCCTTCAACCTTAAGATCTTTGTTGAGATTTTTCTTAACAAGTTCTATTGTACTCATAAGCTGGCTGACACCTTCAAGAGCATAGAATTCGCATTGGATCGGTATAAGGACGCTGTCCACCGCCGTCAGTGAGTTTATAGTTAAAAGCCCTAACGAAGGCGGGCAATCAATAAAAATATAATCGTATTTTCCCTTTATCTTATCGATGGCTTTTTTCAGCCTTCTTTCTCTTGCCTCCAACTGTACGAGCTCGATTTCCGCTCCTGCAAGCTGTACGCTGGCCGGGATTATATCAAGATTCTTAAGACCGGTGGACAATATGGCTTCCTCGGGCTGAACGCTGTCGTCTATAAGAACTTCATAGGCTGTTTTTTTCAAACCTCTCTTTAAAATCCCGATACCGCTGGTAGTATTCCCCTGAGGATCGATATCCAGCACAAGTATTTTTTTCCCTTTTATGGCCAGACAGGCTGCCAGGTTGATATTCGTTGTGGTTTTACCTACCCCGCCTTTTTGGTTAAAAATAGCAATCGCTTTTCCCAAGATGCTCTTCCTTTCTTTTCTTTGGCTAAATGCCTGGATATTCGCCTTTCTTCTGCTCAGTTGCTATAACTTGATTGTATTGGAATTGTCAAGAGCTTGCTGCGTCTGCAGTACTTGCACCCTTGACTGTTCGAATCTAATCAAGTAATCTGGAGTCTGCAGAATCAAGACCATATAAAAAGCGGTTTCCTGTGGCCGGACGCTCGGTGTAATCCGATCCGAAATACTAAATGCCGGAGCTTATACCTCTTATGTTTATATGGCTTTGATTATTCATTACTCGCTGCAGTTGCTTTTCTTAATTATATAACAATGCAACAGCATTGAACAGCTGTTTTTACACTTCAAAATACAACGGATGTTTCACGTGAAACATCCGTTGTATGTACAGTTTCAGAAAGCTTTCAACCTGCTTTTTTAGGAATGATTATCCTTAGCTCCAGATGGTCACCTTTATCTTCCTGAAAAAGCTGTGCCCCACTTTCCGCCTCTTGTATCGTATTAAAGGCTTTTTTTATTGTATTGATATAGATCCTGTAGTTGATAAATCGCAGCTTCTCCGCTTTTCTCTTTTCTTCTTCTGTTTTTTTGATAAATTCATCGATAAGCTTTTCGCTTTGTCTCACATTGAGGGAATAATTAATAATACGTTCAAGTATCTGTTTTCGATGAGTATCGTCCTTTATTCGAAGAAGGGCTCTTGCGTGGCGCTCCGATAATTGATTCTCCACCAGTGCAGCCCTTATCTCTTCCGGCAAGGATAAGAGCCTTATTTTATTTGAAATGGTAGATTGTTGCTTTCCTATGCGTTTTGCGATCTCGTTTTGCGTAAGGCCGAATTCATCCATCAGTTTCTTGTACGCAGCCGCTTCCTCGATATAGTTTAAATTTTCCCTCTGTACATTCTCTACAAGGGCAATCAAAGCCATATCCTTGGCATCAGCATCCCTTACTATAGCGGGTATCTTTTCAAGTCCTGCCAGCAGAGACGCCCGCACCCTTCTTTCACCTGCAATAAGCATATACCGGGAGCCTGTCCGCTTTACGATCACAGGCTGGATCACTCCGAATTCACGGATCGAACTGCAAAGTTCCTCCAACTCCTGATCGGGAAATATTTTTCTCGGTTGGTCCGGATTGATCACAACAGCGCTTAACGGTATCTCCATTGCATTATTTCTGGTTTTAATCAACATAAAAAATACCCCCTTTATTTTATTTTACAGGAGGCATTTACTATTTGTAGCTATTTCATAATACAAATACTGACATTAAAACTCATTTTATTGGTTCCTTCGTTGGAATTCCTGCTTTTCTCGGATAATTCGCCGGCGTATTTCCTGTTTTCCTGATCCAAATGATCTGATGATTCAAATTTATTCCTGTTAAAGATACCTTCATGGTGGTTTCAACCTTTCCTCTTAATATTCTAAGCGCCCTTACACTTGCTGCAAGCTCCTCCTCCGTACCTTCAGATTTATACGCACCGAAGAATCCACCTGCTCGTACAAACGGGAGGCAGTATTCCGACAAAACCGGCAGTAAAGCTACCGCCCTGGAAAGACAAACATCATACTGTTCCCTGTGGATCCTATCTGCTGCCAGGTCTTCCGCCCGTCCGTGTATTGCCACAGCGTTTCGTATATTCAAGTTCTCTATTACTTCTTGAAGGATCCTTATCCTTTTATTAAGTGAATCAACCAATACAAACTGCTTTTCCGGAAAGCATATCGCCAGAGGAAGCCCCGGGAAACCTGCTCCTGTACCGATGTCGATTATTTTGTACGATTTTTGAAATCCAGGAAAGGTGCATGCAAACAAGGAATCGACAAAGTGCTTTATTTCGAATTCTGCCGGATCCTTGATTGCAGTAAGGTTGACTTTTTCGTTCCATAAAAGTACCCGATCCCTATATGCCGTTAAAGTCTCAATCTGCTGCCGATCGATCTTTATACCCATATCAGTCATTGCCTGTTTCAATATTTCCATATATTTCCTCTTGTTTTATGATCGGTGATCCGGCCGTTGAGCGGGTACAACGCCACAATGCCGTTTCCAAGCGGACGGAGCGGTCCGCACTTACTGTCAATATAAGGCGGAGTCAACGGATGCATATAATAATGCGATCAAATCAATTTGCAGATCTTCGATTCCGTTCCAAATGGATCAGCAACACATTAATATCTGCCGGTGAAACCCCCGATATCCGGGATGCCTGGCCTATGGAAAGGGGCCGATGCTGATCCAGTTTCTGCTTTGCCTCGATCCTTAACCCATCCAATGCTTTATAATCTATATCCTCCGGTATGCTCCTGCCCTCCAGTTTCCTGAATTTTTCTACCTGCTGAAGCTGTTTATTTATATATCCTTCGTATTTTATCTGCACCTCAACCGATGCAACGACATGCCGTGACAAAGGCCTTCTTTCCGGATCAAGCTCTGCCAGCAAATCATAAGAAAGCTCGGGCCTGCGCAAAAGCTCTGCAAGGGAGATCCCGCTCGTCAGCTTTGAGCTGCCTGCAGACTCTAAAAGCTCATTCGCTTTTGCAGGGGTCACTATGGTCTTCTTTAATCGGCTTAATTCATCTTCCAAAAAACCCTTTCTCTGCAAATAAGCATCGTATCGGCTGTCAGATACCAGCCCCACCTGCCTCCCTTTCTCTGTCAGGCGCTCCTCAGCATTATCCTGACGTAGCACCAGACGGTATTCTGCCCGAGAAGTCATGATTCTGTACGGTTCATTTGTACCTTTCGTTATCAGATCATCAATAAGAACCCCAATATAAGCTTCGGCTCTATCAAGGACAAATGCATCCTTTCCTTCAAGTTTTCTCACAGTGTTGATACCCGCAATAAGTCCCTGTGCGGCAGCTTCCTCATAACCCGAACTGCCGTTGAACTGCCCGGCACAAAACAGATTGCTTATTCTGCGGTGTTCCAAACTGATCTTTAGCTCCAGAGGATCGATACAATCATATTCAATAGCATAAGCCGGCCTTGTGATCTTCAAATTCTCCAGCCCGGGTATCGTCCTGTAAAACTGCTGCTGGACATCCTCAGGCAAACTTGAAGACATGCCCTGTACATACATTTCCTCCGTTGT
>JAKJCD010000005.1:4452-32936 GCA_022706625.1 Bacillota bacterium
GGCAAAGCGGTTGATCTTATCCTCGATAGACGGGCAATATCTGACTCCAACCCCCTCGATCTTGCCGCTGAAAAGAGCGGACCTTCCGAAATTGCTTCGTATTACGCTGTGGGTATCTTCGTTGGTATATGTAAGCCAGCAGGATACCTGATCACATTCCAATTCTTCGTTCATAAATGAAAAGGGGACGATTATTTCATCTCCCGGCTGCTCCGTCATTAAGTCAAAGTTTAATGAGCTTCTTTTTACCCTTGCGGGTGTCCCGGTCTTGAATCTCCGTATCGCTAAACCCTGCTTTTTTAAATATTCGGCCAGCTTCACAGAAGGAGAAAGCCCGTTGGGCCCGCTTTGATAACTGTATTCTCCGATAAAAATACGGCTGTCAAGAAAAGTCCCCGTTGCCAGGATCACTGCCTTTGACCTGTAAATAGCGCCCGTGTTAAGCAAAACCCCTTTTGCCTCACCATCCTCGATGATAAGCTCAATTGCTTCACCTTGCTTTAGGTCAAGATTTTCCTGACTTTCCAGGGCACGCTTCATAACCTGATGATAGCGCATTTTATCTGCCTGTGCCCTGAGAGAATGAACTGCCGGTCCCTTTGATGTATTGAGCATTTTGCTCTGGATAAACGCCTCATCGATAACAAGGCCCATTTGACCTCCAAGTGCATCTATTTCCCGAACAAGATGTCCTTTTCCCGTTCCTCCGATGGACGGATTGCATGCCAACATGGCAATAGCTTCCAGGTTCATCGAAAGGATCAGTGTTCTTTTTCCCATTCGGGCCGAAGCAAGCGCCGCCTCGCAGCCGGCATGGCCGGCCCCTATAACAATTATATCGTATTCGCCCATTAAGTAAGCCATTGCAGCAACCTATTTCCCCAGGCAAAACCTCTGAAAAACAGCATCGATGATGTCTTCGGATACTGTCTCTCCAATAATATCTCCTAACAACTCCCAGGCATGCCGGACGTCCACCTCAATAAAATCCAGCGCTTCGAACTGGCAAGCCATAATAATTGCATCAGTTAAATCTTTCCTTGCCATCACCAGCAAGTCTTTATGCCTTGCATTAGTAATAATATCGCTATCGGATTGAAAAACTGCGCCGCTGTAAATCAGGCTCAGAATGATTTCCTCAAGTTCGCGGATCCCTTTCTCCTCGATGACTGCGGCATCGACAAACTTTGCAAAAGGCAAAATCTCCTCAAGCTGTACCGGTGCTGCACGTTTTCCCAAATCTGTTTTGTTCAGCATTATTATAACTTTTCGACTGCCGATACTTCCGGCGATCGAAAGGTCTTCATCAGTCAGCGGCTGACTTCCGTCAACCATAAAGACTATCAGGTCCGCTTTGTCAAATGCCGCACGGCTCCTGGCTATCCCAATTTGTTCTATAGGATCATCCGTCGGGCGGATCCCTGCCGTATCTGTAAGAAATACCGGAATTCCATCCAGACTGAAGCCTTCCTCTATCGTATCTCGTGTTGTCCCGGGTATTTCGGTTACAATAGCTCTTTGCTCCCGTAAAAGCGCATTCAGCAGAGATGATTTTCCTACGTTAGGTCTCCCGACGATAGTAATTCTTAATCCTTCCCGTATTATACGCCCCGTATCTGCTGAAGAGATTAACGCATCAAGTTCATCGCCTATTAACGATAGTCTTTCTATCAGCTCCTTATAGGTAAATTCTTCTATATCTTCATCAGGATAATCAATATTTACCGCCAATTTTACCAGTATATCCATCAACTGTTTGCGAAGGTCCTTTATCCTTTGCGAAAGCTTTCCTTCAAGTTGGCTCATCGCTGTATCAAAGCTTCTTTCGGTCTTGGCCCGGATCAGATCAATGACTGCCTCGGCTTGGGAAAGATCTATCCTTCCGTTTAAAAATGCTCTTTTTGTAAACTCTCCCGGCTCTGCAAGCCGGGCTCCCCGATTCAAAACAAGCGAGAGTATCTTTCTCAAAGAAACCACGCTGCCGTGGCATTGTATCTCAACAACATCTTCTTTTGTATAGGTAAAAGGCGACTTTAAAAAAACTGCCATTACCTCATCAACCACGGTTTTATTATACGGGTCTATAATGTGTCCGTAGGTTAATTGTCTATTTACGATATGCGTTGCGTCTTGTAATGACTTAGGTAAAAACAGGTCATTCAGTATTTGACCGGCTTTCGTGCCGCTGATCCTGACGATCCCGATACCGCCTTCTCCAAAAGCTGTTGCAATAGCAGCAATTGTGTCTTCCATTTATTTTCTCGCCTTTTGTTTAAGAAATTTTGCATTATGCCGCCGGTGAAAAACCAGCCAAGGTTTTGCCTTTTGGCTGGTTTGCAATTACTACTTTCTTTCTATGATGACCCGCCTGTAAGGTTCCTCCCCTTCGCTCCTTGTTGTGACTCTGGAGTTCTTTTGGAGAGCCGCATGGATGACCTTTCTTTCATAAGGGTTCATTGGTTCCAGTTTCACACTTCTTCCGCTCTTTTGCACTTTATCAGCCAATCGATAAGCTAACTGCTCCAATGTTTTCTCTCTTTTGGATCGATAATTCTCGGCGTCCACTATCACCCTGAGGTATTTATCTTTGTCCTTATTTGCGACCAGGCTTGCGAGATACTGTATCGAGTCAAGGGTTTGTCCTCTTTTTCCGATGATAGTTCCCGAATCCGGCCCGGATATTTCAAAGTAAAGACAGCTATCATTTGTATATCCCCTGACTGTAAGATCAAGCCCCATACGGGAGGTAACATCTTTTAAAAACTCTAATGCCGGCGCATTATATACCTCCTGAAGATCGCTAGGTTTCTCACGGATGGCAAGACTGTCGCTTCTGTTTTCTTTAAAACCCTGCTGTCTGTTTTTATTCTTTTTGTTTCTATCTTTCTTTTCTTCAGTTTGAATTTCTTTTGCCGCATCTTTTTCGGTCTTCGTCAATTCTTTCTGCTCATTGTTTTGCTTTTCATATTTATTCCTGCTGGAAATCTTTTCGGGTTTTTTTTGTACTCTTACCTTAGCCAGCTTGGAACCTATACCGAAAAAACCTTTTGATGGCTCTTCCAGTACAATGACTTCAACCTGATCTCTCTCTGCTTTCAAATCATGAAGGGCCAATCTGACGGCATCTTCCACGTCCTTGCCCCATTTTTCGGAAAAATCCATCTCATACCTCCATAAACTATACTCAGGCTTTCGAAACCGCTTCTTGTCTCTTTTTCCATTTATTCATCCCGAGGGTCTGTACTATCATAAACAAAGTACCGATAAACCAATACAGTGTAAGTCCCGATGGAAAGGATCTTCCCATCCAAACGATCATGATCGGGAAAAAGTATTTCATTATTTTCATCATTGCGTTAGCTCCGCCAATATCGGGAGAAGCCGACATAGCTTGGGTCATTGAAAATGAAAAGAATGTTGCTATGCCTGCCAAAACCGGCAATATCCAGGGATCCGGCTGAGAAAGATCCGGAATCCATATAAAGGCTTCATGAACTGCCATGATCATCTGAGGGTCATCCATGAATGCTATGGGATTTCTCAGCAATACAAAAAATGCTAAAATTATAGGCATCTGGATCAACATAGGGAGACATCCCCTCATCGGATTGAACTTCTCTTCCTTATAAAGCTCCATCATCTTCATATTTAGCGTTTCTTTATCGTTGGCATACTTTTTTTGAAGCGCCTGTATTTTTGGCTGGAATTCTTTCATTTTCATCGAGCTCTTTATCTGCGAAGCATAGAGCGGAAAGAGACAAGCTCTCACAAATAATGTAAAAATGATCAATGTAATACCATAGTTATTGATAAAATCATAAAGAAACGATAATAACCAACCCATTGGTTCCGCAATTACAGACATTGCTTTTTCGTATGTGGTCATTCGATATCCTCCAGTTCATTTTAAAGGATCATATCCTCCCGGATGGAAAGGGTGACATTTTAAAATCCTTTTGATTCCGAGGAAGCTGCCCTTGACAGCCCCGTATTTTTCAACCGCCTGGATAAAATATGCCGAGCAGCTGGGATAAAAACGGCATGTTCTCGGGAAAAGCGGTGAAATAAATCTCTGATATCCCCTGATTAGAAATATGATAATTCTCTTCACTGGTCTTCACCCGGCAGTTATCGCTATTCTTCGCCTTCTTTTATCCGCCCTTTTTTCAGCGCAGACTCCATTGCTCTTTCTACATCACGGCATTTTAAATGAATTATAGTTTTTCTCGCTATGAATAACAAGTCATAACCCGACTTCAAGTTTTTATCCAAACTGCGAAAAGACTCCCTGAGAAGTCTCCTGGCTTTGTTTCTGTCAACGGCGGTCCCGATTTTTTTACTCGCTAAAAAAGCCCTTCTGTTATAAGAAAGGCCGTTTTTCCTGTAAACCAGTACCAAACATCTTTCTCCTACAGATTTACCTTTGTTGTATAATGCGGAGAAATCCTTCCTGTTCCGCAGCACCTCCGGCTTTAGCATGTCTTCTCCCCTAGAGAGCATAACGGTATATTAGGTGCGAAAAAAGACCACATTTGCGGTCTCTATGCTGTAAGAGATTTTCTCCCTCTTAATCTTCTTCTCTTTAAAACATTCCTACCGTTTTTTGTGCTCATTCTTTTACGAAAACCATGTTCTTTGCTTCTCTGTTTTGTCTTTGGCTGATATGTCCGCTTCATGCAGGGTTACACCTCCTCTTATCATATATTAGTCTTATTTCTTTTTAGTGGAAGCAGCTGAATTTCACCACTTCTCTTGAACAATTGCCAATTGATTATACATTTAGACCGTTCTGTTGTCAAACTTTTTTTACTCCTTGATCAGATCTCCGAAACTGTTTGCACTTCCCTTTTCTACAGTAAAAGTCTTTTTCTCCGAAAGCGTTTTGAAAAGAGGCTCCTTTATTTCAGCCGTTGTAATAAAAAGCTGAACATTTGACAGTTTATTGATAAGATATTCCTGCCTTTTTTCATCAAGCTCAGAAAGTACATCATCGAGAAGCAGCACCGGAAATTCATTTTTCTCTTCTTTGATTATGTTAATACCAGCAAGCTTCAAAGAAAGTGCCGCTGTCCTTTGCTGGCCTTGAGATCCGAAGTTACGGATATCTACGCCGTCCACATTGATTCTGATATCGTCTTTATGGGGTCCCGATCCGGTGCTCCCCTTAAAGAAATCTCTTTTCCTTTCTTCTTTCATCCTATCTGCAAAAACCCTTTGTATTTCTTTCCTGTCTTTATGATAAGGTATCGACGCTTCGTAGAATAAATCCAATTCTTCTTTTTCGCCGGTAATTTCTTTATGTATATCGCTGCTTTCCTTCTTTATTCTTTCAATATAATGATTCCGTTCTTCTATTATCCTGCTTCCGTACTCCGCCAGTTTATCCTCCCAAACATCCATCAGTTCGTCATTGGATATACACTTTTTCAAAAGAGCGTTTCTTTGGAGCAGCACTTTTTTATACCTTGCCAAATTTCCGTAATATACGGGTTTCAACTGACAAAGTTCTCTGTCAATGAACCTTCTTCTTCTCTCCGGTTCATCCTTAACGATCTTCATATCCTCTGGAGTAAAGGCAACGATGTAAACATTATCTAAGAGCTCGCTGCTCTTTTTTGCTTTGATGCCATCTATTATTATACTCTTTCCCTCCCGGGATAAAATGATCTCAATGTTGCTTTCTTTTCCTTCTTTCACGAAGGTAGTTTTTGCGCTGCAAAATCCTTCTTCAAAACCTATCATATCCGCATCCCGGGCTGTGCGGAAAGACTTTCCGAGACTCATGATGTAAAGACTTTCAAGAAGGTTGGTTTTCCCCTGGGCATTGTCTCCGGTAATTATATTTACCTTTTGATTGAAGTAAACCGTCTGGTCTTTATAATTTCTGAAATTCCTGAGCTTTATCTTCGTAAAAAACATATTATCACCTAAAGAGCTTTAGGTGATATCCTCACCGGCAGTATTAAATAATCGTACTTCTCTCCCTCGACAGGCTTCACTATGCATGGGCTTACATTCGTATTGAACTCCATTATCACTTCTTCATCGGCAACTGCTTTTAAAACATCAAGAATATATTTAGCATTGAAGCCTATCTCTAAATCGTTTCCTTCTTTTTCGATAAATACCTCTTCTTTTACTTTTCCTTCTTCTGATCTTGATGTAATAATTATCTTATCTCTGATGACAGACAGCTTGATCAGGTTGTTTCGTCCTTCCTTTGCAAGCAATGATGCTCTTTCAAGGCAGTCCATCATTTCACTGCGGTTTACCTTCAGCCTGCACTGATGCTCTTTAGGAAGGATGTCCCTGTATTTAACAAATTCACCTTCCATAATACGCAAAACGATCCTCGCTCCTTCAATTAGAAAAACAGCCTTTTTTTCATCTATTATCATATAAACATCTTCGCTTTTTTCTTCTTCACTGAAAATCTTATTTATCTCGTTCAATATCCTTGCTGCAATAATGACGTTGACTCGCTCCTTATTCCTGATGTATTCCCTGGTTACGGCCATTCTGAAACCGTCAAGGGCAACCATTACTATCCCTTCTTCATCCATTTCCAGAAGCACACCTACGATTATCCCTTTTGCTTCTTCAATGCTGGCAGCAAAAGAAGTTCTTTTTATCATTTCTTTAAGTATTTCTCTATCTATCTTAATACCTTTTTCCTCGTTAATAATCCCTATGCTGGGAAATTCATCCGCCGATTGACCAACGATATTAAACTCCGAGGCAAGGCATTTTATTGTTACAGAGCCTTCTTCTTCTTCTATTTCTATTTCTTCATTAGGAAGTCTTTTTATTATATCAATAAAAAGTTTTGCCGATACTACGATAGAGCCTTCTTCCCATACATTGACGGGGATTGTTTTCTCAATGCTAAGATCTAGGTCGGAAGCCGCAAGCTTTAGGTTACCATCAGAAAATGCTTCTATCAGGATCCCTTTTAATACAGGTATGGTAGTACGTGAGGAAACGGCTTTTGATACAGTATTTAAGGCCTTGGATAAAATTTGCTGATTACAGGTAATTTTCATTGTTGAGCCTCCTTTGTTTTATATCTATTTATAGCAGTAACAGCAGTATGTGTTGTGGATTTGTGGATAACCTCTGTGGAAAAGTGATATCAACAGCAGTTACTATGAAAAGCTTGTGGAAAAGTAGTAAAAACATATAAACCTAATCGTTTCGGATGGTGTCTTTTATTGAAAGGATCACTTCTTTCAATATATCGTTTACACCCATCTCCTTACTTATTTTATCACAAGCATGCAGAACCGTAGTATGATCTCTGTTGCCGAAAGCTTCCCCTATTTTAGGAAGTGAAAGATCTGTAAGGTCACGGCATATGTACATAGCTATTTGCCTTGGAAAAGCAAGGTTTCGCGACCTTTTAGCCGATTCCATATCGGAAACCTTAATGTTAAAATGACGGCAAACATATTTTTTTATGATCTCGGGTGTGATAAACCTTTCACTGGTAGAAAAGACGTCTTTCAGAACCTCTTTTGCCAGTTCCTTGTCGATAGGCTGACCGGTGAGAGAAGCATAGGCTACTACCCTGATAAAAGCACCCTCAAGTTCCCGAACGTTATTTTGTATCTTTTCCGCAATGACCTTAATAACATCCATGAAAGCTTCGTTTACAGGAATTTCTTCAAGTTCGGCTTTCTTGCAAAGAATAGCGACACGGGTCTCGAAATCCGGAGGCTGTATATCTACGATCAAGCCGCATTCAAAGCGGGACCTTAGTCTCTCTTCCAGAGTAGCGATAGCCTTCGGAGGGCGGTCGCTGGAAAGAATAATGCGCTTGTTAGCGTCGTAAAGAGTATTGAATGTATGAAAAATTTCCTCCTGTATTCTTTCCTTCTTCTCCAGGAATTGAATATCATCTATAAGAAGAACATCAATCTCTCTGTATTTATTTCGAAAACCGAGAGTGTTATTGTCCCGCAAAGCCTTAATGAACTCGTTGGTAAACATTTCGGAGGAAACATAAAGGACCTTCAGTTTCGGGGTATTTCTCACAATATGGTGGCCGATAGCATGCATGAGATGAGTTTTGCCCAGTCCCGCAGCACCGTACAAAAAAAGAGGATTATATTGTGAAGAAAGCGGCATCTCAGCAACAGCCAAAGAAGCAGCATGGGCAAACTGACTGTTTCTCCCTACAACAAAGGTGCTGAAAACATATTTCGGGTTTAGGTAAAGCTCGTCTGTAAAAGTTTGCGTCAGGGTGTTTTCTTCATGTTTCCGTAAAAGATCGACTTCTTCGTGATTCATAAATACAGCCTGGAGTTTAATGCCGAAAGCCTGTTTTATTGCAGATTCAATAATATTGCGGTAGCGGTCTTCAAGTATATTTTTTCCGATACCCCCTCCGAGAATAAGATAAAGGCAGCCCTTTTCCTCATCCAAGCGAAAAGGCGTAAGAGGGTCGATCCAAGTATCAAAACTTACAGCTGTCATTTCAGGCCTTAAAAAGTCCAGAGTCTTTTCCCAGGATTTTTCCAGATTATTCATAGAAACTCCTTTTCATTTGTAGTGTGGAGCAGAAGTCAGATAAAAGTTTCCTGTTATTCCTCGTGACCATAATCATACCGAAAAAGTTATCCACAGGCAATACCTAATACAAAAAACATTTTTTTTAAAGAGAGAACAACTTACGCACAGGCTGTGGATAAAAAAATCCACAAAACCCACACATATATAGGCCAAAAAAACTCGTCTACGACCCCTTAAATCAACCAAATAAGACAGTAAAAACAAAAAACCCGAATACCGAACCTTTTTTACATTTTCGTTGAAAAAACAAAAGGTTTAGTATATAATAATTTATTGCTGTATGATATATTATTTTTTTCACGAAAGCAAAAAAGCATAAAAGGAATCATATAGCTTTGCATGCAATGCTCGGTTATTGAAGGCATTAAGTGAAGACAGGAAGGATATAGGAGGAAAGCAAATGGCAGCTCCGGATGTGAAGCAGCAACAGTATAATGCCGAACAGATACAAGTATTGGAAGGGTTGGAACCTGTCCGGAAACGTCCGGGCATGTATATAGGGACCACAGGTCCCAGAGGTTTACACCATTTGGTTTATGAGGTGGTGGATAACAGCATCGATGAAGCTATAGCAGGCTTCTGTAAAAATATCGATGTTACTATCAAGGCGGATAACTCTATTATGGTAGAAGATGACGGAAGAGGAATGCCGGTAGATTTGCATCCGAAACTTAAAATACCTGCGGTGGAAGTGATCCATACGGTCCTCCACGCAGGCGGGAAATTCGGAGGAGGCGGCTATAAGGTCTCAGGCGGGCTCCATGGCGTCGGCGCGTCGGTGGTAAACGCTCTTTCAGAAATAATGGAAGTGGAGATCAAGAGAAACGGTAACATTTACAGGCAGGTCTATTCAAGGGGGAAGGCCGTCACACCCTTGGAAATAGTCGGAGAAGCAGGTAAGAAAACAGGATCGAGGACAGTTTTCAAGCCTGATTCCGAGATTTTCGATGAAATTGAGTTCAGCTATGATACGCTGGAGCACAGGCTCAGGGAAATGGCTTTCCTTAACAAAGGCATCAAGATCCAGCTCAAGGATGAAAGGGAAGGGCAGAAGAAAAAAGAGCTTTTCCATTATGAAGGCGGAATAAAAGAATTCGTCAAATATATGAACAAGAACAAAGAGGTGATTCATCCTGACGTCATCTACTTTGATCTGTCTAAAAAAGACATGGAAGTAGAGGTGGCGATGCAGTATACCGACCGCTACAACGAGCTGATCCTTTCTTATGCCAACAATATCAACACCACGGAGGGGGGCACCCATATGATAGGGTTCAAAGCCGCTCTGACAAGGGTGTTCAATGATTATGCCAAGAGGAGCAAATATATCAAAGACAGCGACGAAGGCCTTACGGGGGAAGACGTGAGGGAGGGACTTACCGCTATAGTATCCGTTAAGCTTTTGTCTCCTCAATTTGAAGGACAGACGAAGACAAAGCTTGGAAACAGCGAAATGCGCGGCTTTGTCGAAACTACCACCAATGAAAATCTTATGGCTTTTCTTGAGGAGAATCCTCAGCAGGCCAGAATCATAATCGATAAATGCCTCAGGGCATCGCGGGCAAGGGAAGCCGCCAGAAAGGCCAGAGAACTTACAAGAAGAAAAGGTGTTTTGGACAGTATAGCTTTACCGGGAAAACTGGCCGACTGCTCCGAAAAAGACCCTGCTCTTTCAGAAATATTTTTGGTGGAAGGAGATTCCGCCGGCGGATCCGCCAAAATGGGCAGGGACAGGAAGAGGCAGGCTATACTCCCTCTTCGTGGCAAAATCCTGAATGTTGAGAAAGCCAGGCTTGATAAGATACTTAATTCCGAAGAAATCAAAAACATGATCACGGCCTTCGGTTGTAACATAGGTGAGGATTTCAGCGAAGAGAAGCTTCGCTATCATAAAATCATAATAATGACCGACGCCGATGTTGACGGAGCCCACATAAGGACCCTCCTTTTAACATTCTTTTATCGCTATATGAAACCTCTCATAGAAGGAGGATATGTATATATAGCGCAGCCGCCCCTCTATCGGACAATAAAGGGCAAGGATGTATATTATACTTATTCAGAAAGAGAACAGGAAAGGCTGCTCAACGAGATAGGTCGTCAGGGAATAAAGCCGCCTCAGCGCTATAAGGGCCTCGGCGAAATGGATGCGGAGCAGCTTTGGGAAACCACCATGGATTTCAATAAACGGACACTGATACAGGTAACCATTGAAGATATGGCTATGGCTGACGACATTTTTACCATTTTGATGGGAGATAAGGTGCCGCCAAGAAAGAAATTCATCGAAGAGAATGCTAAATACGTGAAAAACTTAGATATTTAAGGAGAGGGCAATGGCAAGTTTTTTAGAAGACTCTAAATTAGTGCAGACAGAAATACATGACGAGATGAAAAACTCCTATATCGACTATGCCATGAGCGTCATCATAGGACGAGCACTCCCCGATGTAAGAGACGGTTTGAAGCCGGTGCACAGAAGAATCCTTTACGGCATGTCCGAATTAGGTCTGACGCCGGATAAGCCTCATAAAAAGTCCGCTCGTATCGTCGGAGAGGTTTTGGGTAAATACCATCCTCACGGAGACAGCTCCGTGTACGATGCCATGGTCAGGCTGGCTCAGGATTTTTCCATCCGCTATATGCTGGTGGACGGTCATGGAAACTTCGGGTCTGTAGACGGCGACGGGGCTGCGGCCATGCGGTATACCGAAGCCAGGATGACATCCTTTGCCTTGGAGATGCTGCGGGATATCGACAAAGAAACTGTAGATTTTACGCCGAACTTCGACGGAGAAGAGAAGGAGCCGGTAGTATTGCCCTCCCGCTTTCCTAACCTTCTGGTCAACGGCAGCAACGGCATCGCCGTAGGCATGGCTACATCGATCCCTCCCCATAACCTGGGTGAGATTATCGATGCCACAGTCTACATGATAGAACATAAAGAAGCAGATACAAATGATCTTTTGAAAATAGTTAAAGGACCCGATTTTCCCACCGGCGCCATTATCATGGGCAAGAGCAGCGCAAAGCAGGCTTACCGCACCGGTCAGGGAAGGGTCATAGTCCGCTCAAAGACCGAAATCGAAGAAACCAATAAAGGCAGGCAGCAGATCATTGTCACGGAGATACCTTATCAGGTCAATAAAGCCAGAGTGATTGAAAAAGTTGCGGAGTTGATAAAAGATAAGAAGCTTGACGGGATCTCAGATGTCCGGGATGAGTCAAACCGAAACGGAACCCGCATCGTAATTGAACTGAAAAGGGAGGCCAATCCACAAATCACCCTGAACAGGCTGTTTAAGCATACACAGCTGCAGGAGACCTTCAGCATGATATTGCTTGCTCTGGTAGACGGTCAGCCGAGGATCCTGACCTTGCAGGAGATGCTTGAGCAATATTTGTTGCACCAAAAGAATGTTGTCACTCGAAGGACGCAGTTCGAGCTTCGCAAGGCGGAGGCAAGAGCCCATATTTTAGAAGGTCTCCGTATTGCATTGGACAATATCGATGCGGTCATCAAGCTTATCCGTGAGAGCTATAACGATGCCAAACAAAAATTGACTGAAGTATTCGGACTTTCCGATATCCAGGCCCAGGCAATACTGGATATGCGTCTTGCTAGGCTTCAGGGACTTGAGAGGGAAAAAATAGAGAGCGAATATGCCGAACTGATGAAACAGATCGGCTGGTATAAACAGCTGCTATCCGATGAATCACTGCTTATGAACGTGATCAAGGAAGAGCTTCTTGAAATAAAGGGTAAATTCTCGGATAAGAGACGGACCAAAATAGTAGCGGATGCTGAAGAAATAGATGAAGCCGATCTTATCCAAGAAGAAAAAGTAGCGGTCACCCTTACTCATTTGGGTTATATCAAAAGAGTGTCAGCAGATACCTATAAGACTCAGAAACGGGGAGGAAAAGGTATTACCGGTTTGACCACCAGAGATAATGATTTTGTCAAAAATCTGATCATTACATCCACCCATGACTACCTCATGTTTTTTACCAACACGGGTAAAGCGCATAGGATCAAGGCTTATGAGATTCCCGAGGCGCAGAGGACCGCAAAAGGAACTCCCGCTGTAAATTTCCTTAATCTGATGCAGAGGGAAAGGATCACAGCGGTTATCCCCATTGAGAGCTTCAAACCGGATAAATACCTCATCGGTGTTACTAAGAAAGGTATCATCAAAAAAACAAACATCCAAGAGTTCGATACCAACCGCAAAACAGGTCTGATAGCGATCAACCTGAAGGACGGGGATGAGCTTATCGGTATAAAGGAGACCACCGGGACCAGCAATGTCATCATCGTTACAAAAAACGGGAAGTGCATCTGTTTCAGCGAAGATGATGTGCGGCCGATGGGAAGACTGGCTGGAGGGGTCAGGGCGATAACCCTGGAAAAGAACGACGAAGTCGTGGCTATGGAGCTGGCGGAAAAGAACGAGGAACTTCTGGTGGTAACACAGTCCGGGTACGGCAAACGTACGGCAGTGAAGGAGTATAAGGTACAGGCAAGAGGCGGCAAGGGGCTTTTGACTTACAACAAGAGCAAATTCGATAAAACCGGGGCTCTAATCGGGGCTATGGTAGTCAATGAGCAGGACGAGATTTTGCTCATCAATTCCGACGGGATCATCATCAGGATCCGGGCGGATGAGGTCTCCAAACTGAGCAGAGCAACCCAAGGAGTCAAGATCATGCGGGTAGATGAGGATGTCAACATCATAGCTCTGGCTAAAGTGGTGCGGGAAGATGAACAGGAAGACGAAGGAGCAGAAAAAGAGACTCAGCCGGAGGATAACGATCAGATAAAGCTTTCTGTCGATTAATGTACCTGACGAGCAGTGTTTAGAAAGAATCGGTAAGGGTATAGTTTTCAGGAGGACAAGGAAATGACACTACAATTACAAAGGAGTTTCGATTTGGAGGCAGGCCTGTGGAACATCACGCCTGAAGGCGAGGTTGATATATCCACGGCATCAATGCTCCGAAACGTTTTGGATGAAGCATATCGGGAAAATAAAGCCGATATTATCCTTCATTTTGACCATTTGAATTATATGGACAGTACGGGGCTGGGGGTCATCATCGGAGCTTACGGTCGGATGAAGGAAAGCGGAAACGATATCATTTTGAAAAATCCAAAGGAAAATATTAAAAAACTTCTTCGCATTACTAATCTGGACAGACTTTTATGTCCCGAACTCTTTGAGTGACATAAGGAGAGAACCATGACTGATATGATGAAATTTTCAGTCCCGGGAAAACCCGAGTACGTCGGAACGGTCCGCATGGCTGTTTCATGCCTGGCAAACTCTGTCGGGTTTGACGTGGAGGCCATCGAGGATATTAAAGTCGCAGTATCCGAAGCCTGCACCAATGCCGTATGCCATAGGAGCAACGATAGCGGAGATTACGAAGTCTATTGCGAACTTTCGGAGGACAGACTGGTTATTTCCGTTGTAGACAAAGCCGGAGGCTATGATCCCGGGGCTTATTCCGAACCGCATTTGGATTGCCCTAAAGAAGGAGGCCTGGGGATCTATATAATCAAAGCGCTGATGGATGAAGTCGAGATTTTTACAGAGATCGGGATAGGCACAAGAATACAGATGGTAAAATACACAAGATGATGTTGGCGAGGAAAGGTGTTAGTCCATGTCCCCGGAAGAGAGAAACACCACCACCTATGAACTTTTTGAAGAATACAGCCGTACAAATAGTCTGGATTTAAGAAATCAGATAATTGAGAAGTACCTATATATGGTTGATATTCTGGCAAAAAAATATATCAACAAAGGCGTGGATTACGATGATTTATATCAAATCGGATCAATGGCTTTGGTTTTTGCGGTTGAGCGGTTTGATCACCGTAAAGGTTTCGAATTTACGAGTTTTGCCACCCCGACGATAATCGGAGAAATAAAAAGATATTTCAGAGATAAGGGATGGGCTATAAAAGTCCCGAGAAAATGGAAAGAGATCTCGGCTAAATTGCCGGTGGCAAAAGATGTTCTCAACCAAAGGCTGGGCAGGGCACCGCTGGTGACCGAGTTAGCCGAATACCTGGATGTTACGGAGGAAGATGTACTGGAGGCAATGGAAAGCGGGCAGGCTTACGGTACTTTTTCACTCCAGCAAACCTTCGGAGAAGGGGGCAGCGAGGGAGAAACATCGGTTTTTGAGAGATATACCGCAAAAGAAGAAACAGGTTATGAAAATGTCGAAAACGGCGAGGTACTAAAAGCAGTAATGAACAAGCTCAACGATCAGGAAAAGAAAGTATTTCGCATGCGCTTTTTCGGCGATAAGACTCAGCAGCAAATAGCCGACGAGATCGGCGTATCGCAAATGACGGTCTCTCGCCTTGAAAAAAAGCTTAGAAACAAATTCAGAGAAGAGTATTATAAATAAATAAAAAGCCAAAGGAAGAAACCCCGAGGCAGAAAAATAAATCCGGAGGACAGCATGGGCAGAGTTTTTTCAGGCGTACAGCCGACAGGGAATATCCACATTGGAAACTATTTAGGAGCTTTGAAGCAGTTTGTAGAACTTCAGGATGAAAACCAATGCGTATACTGCATCGTAGATCTTCACTCGATAACCCTCCCTCAGGAGCCTAAAGAGTTAAAACAGCATATCCTGGATGTGGCAGCTTTATATATCGCCGTTGGTCTGGATCCTAAAAAATCTATAGTTTTTATTCAGTCGGAGGTATCGGGACATGCGGAACTGGCATGGGTCCTTATGTGCAATGCCTATACCGGAGAACTTTCGCGCATGACTCAGTTCAAACAGAAAAGCAAGGATAAGGAATCTGCTCCTGCGGGGCTGTTCACCTATCCTATACTTATGGCCGCCGACATCCTTTTGTATGATACGGACATCGTTCCGGTCGGAAACGACCAGAAGCAGCATATAGAGCTGACCAGAGATATAGCTATTAGGATAAATAACACCTACGGCGATACTTTTACCATTCCTGAAGGGCGATTTTTAAAAGAGGGAGCGAGAATCATGTCCCTCGATGATCCTGTTTCCAAAATGAGCAAGAGCACGCCTAATGCAGACAGCCGCATTTCTTTGCTGGACAGTCCGGGAAAGATAAAAAAATCAATAATGCGGGCAACTACAGACTCCGAGGGAAGCATACGCTTCGATACCGAAAATAAACCGGGCATAAGCAATCTGCTTACAATTTACAGTGTATTTTCAGGCAAGCCTATTACAGATCTGGAAAAGCAATATGAAGGTTTGGGATACGGGACGCTTAAAAAGGATCTGGTGGATGTTGTTTGGAATAATCTTGAACCTATTCAGCAGCGGTTTAATGAAATCAGAACATCCCGGGAGTTGCAGAACATTCTGAGAGATGGAGCCGAAAGAGCGGAAACCATAGCCGAAAAAACTATGAAAAGAGTAAAGGAACGATTCGGCTTGGGTTTATAGCGGCGGGCTTTGTGTGCCGGCAAAAACTATCTCAAGTGAAGAAAGGGAGGACTGATGTTTTGGATTATGAAGGCTTAAGGGAAAAAGCGAAGGACATACGCATTGACATCATAAGGGCTGTTTACAGCGCAGGCTCCGGCCATCCCGGCGGATCACTGTCGGCAGCGGATATCCTAGCGGTGCTGTATTTTGATGAGATGAAAATCGATCCGAAAAATCCAAAGATGCCGGGAAGGGATAAATTTGTGCTTTCCAAAGGGCATGCAAGCCCCGGAATTTATGCTGCATTGGCGGAACGGGGGTTTTTTAACAGGGACGATCTTGTCACATTCAGGAAAATGGGCAGCATGCTTCAAGGGCATCCTGATATGGTAAAAGTCCCGGGCATAGAGATGTCAACAGGGTCTCTCGGTCAGGGCATATCCGTTGCGGTGGGAATGGCGCTGACAAACAAGCTTGATAAAGATCCCGGAAGGATATATGTCCTTCTGGGGGACGGAGAGCTTCAGGAAGGTTTGGTGTGGGAAGCGTTTATGTCTGCCGCTCATTATAGGCTTGACAATCTTACAGCAGTTATCGATTGGAACGGGCTACAAATCGACGGTAAAAATGAAGACGTTATGGGTGTCGCCCCTATCGACGAGAAGCTAAAAAGCTTCGGCTGGGAAACCCTGAATATAGACGGTCATGATATTGAAGCAATAGAGGTCGCTTTTGCCAGGGCAAAAGCGTGTAAAAACAAACCCTTTGCTATAATTGCAAAAACAATAAAGGGCAAAGGGGTCTCCTTTATGGAAAATGATTACAGCTGGCATGGCAAGGCTCCAAACGGGGAGCAGGCAAGAAAAGCTATAGAGGAGCTTGGAGGTGAATGGTAATGGCAGATAAAATGGCTACAAGGCAGGCATACGGCAATACTCTTGCAGTTCTGGGCTCAAAAGATGAGAACATCGTCGTTTTAGACGCAGACCTCTCAGGCTCCACAATGACAAAAGTCTTCGCAAAGGAGTTTCCTGAGCGATTCTTCAATATCGGTATAGCGGAGCAGAACCTTTACGGGATAGCTGCAGGCATGGCTATTTCCGGCAAAACTGTATTTGCCAGCACCTTTGCCATGTTTGCTGCCGGGAGGGCTTTTGAAATTATAAGAAACAGCATCGGCTATACCGGAGCAAATGTAAAAATATGCGCTACTCATGCAGGGGTAACGGTAGGCGAGGACGGCGGCAGTCATCAGGCCATAGAGGATATAGCTTTAATGCGCTCGATCCCCGGAATGACGGTGATCAATCCATCAGACGGAGTGTCTGCGGCAAAGCTGATCGAAGAAGCTGCCGCTATCGCAGGTCCCGTATATGTTAGGCTCGGAAGGGCCGCGGTACCTATCCTTTATTCCGAGGACTCGGATTTTCAGATTGGGAAAGCAATTACCCTCAGGGAGGGTTCCGATTTTACTGTTATTGCTGCGGGGATCATGGTAAATGAGGCGCTGTTGGCAGCAGAGACTTTATCGCAGCAAGGGCTGTCGATCAGGGTGCTGGATATGCATACCATAAAACCAATTGACGAAGAAGCAATTTTAAAAGCAGCTTCCGAAACAAAAGGCATCGTTACCGCCGAAGAGCATACGGTGATCGGAGGACTCGGCAGCGCTGTTGCAGAAGTAACTGCTAAGGGCCATCCGGTTCCCATGGAGTTTATCGGTATAAAGGATGTTTTCGGACAGTCCGGGAAACCTGATGAATTGCTGAAAGCCTATAATTTAACAGCAGAGGATATAGTGTTTGCAGTGGGTAAACTGAAGCGGTGAGAAAACACAATAATGCCGCAGGGCCCCGAAAAACCTGCATTTTTCGAGGCCCTGCGGCATTGTTTATATAAAGGACAACTCATTGGCGACCCAGTAAAGAATCTACCTGATTCTGATTCAATTCCAAGTGATAGAATGAGGAATAGAAACTCTTCGTTTCTTCATTTATATCGACATTCGCCGCTTCCGGATAAAGAACGCTAGCAAGCCAATAGATACCGATCAGTCGATTTACCCCGGGAGGCCGGTCAAACCAACCGAAGGGGTATTTAGGGATAGGATACACCCGGTCCGTTGCAACAGCTTTAACATTAGCGTATCTCTTGTCGCTGATCAATTTATCAGCTGCACCGCGGGAAGAAAGGTCTTTTGTCGGTTCTCCGTTGATTATGATAACTTCGGGATCCCAGCCGATGATTTGCTCCGCACTGATATCGATCCTTGCAGCAGTATTTTCTACCTCGTTTACAACGGCAACATTATTCGCGTCCACCAGATCAAACAGCTCTGCATGAGGAGAACCTAAAGGCGCTGTTTCCAAAGACTCATGACCGTTTCCGAAATAAACCGAAATTCTGTCCTTTGCAGGTATGTCCAGGGATTCCGCAAAGCTTAAAGCACTTTCTGCGTAAAGAGCCAACTCCTCGCATCTTTCCTGCATATTCAAAACCTCGCCTATAAAGCGATATGCCTCTGCGGCGGATCCTAATGAGCCGTCAATTACTATAAACGGTATTCCTGTCTGTTCCTGCATCGTATTTGCATTGTCTATTTCCTTTTCGGAAAGGCTGCCGTAACTGATACAAATATCTGGAGCCGCAGCCATCAAGGCTTCCAAGTTTATGCCGCCGCCTTGCCCGTAGGCCGGCAATCCTTCTACACCGCTTACTAAGTATTCCTTTTCTTCCTCAATGAAATCATAGTTTACACCTACAAGAAGATCCGGATCGATGGTATAAAGCAAAATCGTTCCTGCAGCCCCCGTCGAAAAAGCCGATGCCACTTTGTTTGGGATCAGGACTTGACGCCCCGCCATATCCGTAACTTCCCTTGATTCGCTGCTCTCAGCTCCTTCGTCTTCCGGCAATTGGCTGTTTGCCGGACCACAACCGGAAAAAAGTGACAAAACCAATGTCAAAACTACTAAAATTGCGAAAACTCTCTTCATTAAGTTGATCTCCTCCTTGCAATTATCCTTAACCTAGAATAATAAATAACAGCTTTATCTTAATCCTTATCTGTCGTTCTGTCAATATGGCCAATAAAATCGACTAGTGTCAAGTAATCAAGCAATCAAGTAATCGTTGACAGAACACGGTGCCGGGGAGAGAAAAGCAACCAAGACCCCGGCCGAATCACGGAAAGTCAAATTGTGTCCTTTTGCGTTGACATACCTATTTTGTAATAATATACTTGTCTGAGCATAATAAATGTCTTGAGGATCAGGAAGAAAGACCAATTTAAGAAGTATTAAGCAACTAAAATACGCAAAGGTAGAATTTTTGAAAAAATACCCGGGAAAAAGAAACGATACTGAGTACTTTAAAAGAAGTTTCGACGCATTTAAAGCCGAAAATTTTAAATGGATGATAGCCCTTTTGCTGATGATAAGTATTATATTGATCATCGGTTCTTTAGCGGTGGGTTTTTACAGCATCTCCGTTAAGGAACTACTGTCTTTGCTTGCAAGAGGCGGAGAGGCAGCAGCCGATAAAAACAGTTCCGTGATCATAATCATTAAAAACATACGATTGCCGCGCATTATTGCCGCTTTTGCCATCGGTATGGGACTGAGCCTGGCGGGAGCCGCATACCAAGGTATGTTTAAAAACCCCCTGGTCTCTCCGGATATTTTAGGGGTATCAAGCGGCGCCGGTCTTGGAGCCGCACTAGCTCTGACCATCGGCTTGCCTGATTTTCTGGTGCAGGTATATGCGTTTGTTTTTGGGATTTTAGTCGTTTCACTGGCATATTTCATCGGTTCACACGCTAAGTTCGGACATGATGTCAGCCTGGTGCTTGCAGGGAGCATGCTAGGTGCTTTATCCTCTTCGTTTATCACTTTGCTAAAGTATTTGGCGGATCCAAGCGATACTTTACCGGCCATTACTTTCTGGCTGATGGGAAGTCTTTCGAAGGTTACCGTAAACTCTCTGCTGTTCAGCCTGATTCCTATGGTGTTAGGAAGCTCTGTCCTTTACATGCTTCGATGGAAGCTTAACATTTTGACTCTTGGCGATGAAGAGGCTCAGGCCATCGGTATTGATCCGAAATCTACACGTTTGATCGCCGTAGCGGCAGCAACCATCATCAGCGCTTCCGCAGTATGCCTGGGCGGCTTGATAGGCTGGGTGGGGCTTATGATCCCTCATATCGCAAGAGGGATAGTCGGAGCGGATTATCGCCGCCTGTTACCTGCGGCGGCTTTGATCGGCGGTTCTTTTTTGCTGCTGATGGACGACCTTGCCCGCTCCCTGTCGGCTATGGAGATACCACTCGGGGTTTTAACAGCGGTTATGGGCGCACCATTTTTTATAGTATTGATAGTCAAACGCAGAAGATGATAAGTATAAGTTGAGGGAAAAACGGTGTTGAAGGTTAAAAATCTGACAGGGGGATATGGCAGCAGGGAAGTTGTAAACGATGTTTCTTTTTCCGTTGCGGAAGGAGAAGTTTTATGTGTGCTCGGCCCCAACGGGTGTGGCAAATCTACGCTGTTAAAACTGCTTCTTAGATTTTTACCAAAAAAAAGCGGACAGATAATGCTCCAGGGGCTTAATATCGATGCACTGGATCGAAAAACCATGGCGCATCTGGTTTCCTATATCCCTCAATCCGACTATATGCCATTTCCCTACACGATAATTGAAATGGTCACCATGGGACGTTCATGCCGCCTTGGTCGATGGAAGACCCCCTCAAAAAAGGATGCGGATTTTGCTTATGGTTGTTTGGAAAAATTGCGGATTCCCCATCTTTCCGATAAGCTTTATACTCAGATATCCGGAGGGGAACGCCAACTGGTTTTAATGGCAAGGGCCTTATGCCAGGATACGAAGATCCTGATTATGGATGAACCAACGGCAAGCCTTGATTTTTCGAATCAACAGTTGATTATGGATGCCATAGTTACAGCAGTATCGGAAGGCAGAAGTGTGGTCCTTACGACCCACAGCCCTTCACAGCCTTTTACCATTGCGACTAAGGTACTGCTGCTTTCAGAAGGGTTCACCGTGGGTTTCGGAGATCCTTTGGATGTGCTGACAAACGAATCTTTAGAAAAGGTTTACGGCATACCGATGGATATAGTGACCATCGAAGACAGAAACCAGACAAAACGCAATATTTGTCTGCCCGTACATTGATATTAAAACTTGAAACCGGAAGATTTCAAGACTTCCCGTACCGCCTGATCAGCAGCCTGCTGCATTTCATCGTACAGAGCAAGAAACTGCCTGCCTTGCTCCGTCAGGCTCGAACCATCGGGGACCTTACGCTCAATAAGAGCAAACCCCAACTGCTTCTCAGCCACGTCAAGAACTCTCCAGGCCTTGCTGTATGCCATACCCATAGCTTTTGTAGCTTTGTTGATGGATCCGGACTGTTGTATTCCTTTTAAAAGACAGGCTGTTCCGGGCCCGAAGGAGGTTTTTAAATCATCTCCTTTGCGAAGCAGCCGAATATTGATATAATATTTTATCGATTCTTCCATGATACTTTTCCTTTCATAGAGATAGACCTGTAAAAGGCACTGTTTTGGGAGGCATTTAAATGCATGTGTTTCTTTGTGGACCGATACATGTCGGAAAAAGCACCGTGGTACAAAATGTGCTTCGCCAGCTGATACTAAAAAAAACCATATGCGCAGGAGGGTTTGTAACCTATCCGGGTATTGCTCCTGACAGGGATATCTATATATCTTCTGTATGGGAGCCGAAAAAATATTATCCGGCAAATAAGGTGGCACAAAGAGGCCCTGCATCTTCTTATCCCTTCCCGCAGGTTTTCGACACCTTGGGCGTTTCCATCATCCTTCGGAGTAAAACCTATTCGGATCTCCTGTGCATGGATGAACTGGGTTTTTTTGAGCAGGAAGCCATTTGCTTTCAAAATGCCGTCCTCCAATGCTTAGAAGAAAGCATACCTGTTTTCGGAGTAGTGAAAGAAAAGCCCGTTCCATGGCTTGATGCGATAAAAAACCATCCTGCGGTGGAAATTATTTCTGTCTCGGAAGAAAACAGAAACACCGTTACACCGTCTATCGTGAAAGTATTGGAGGCTTCTCTAGATAAAAGATATAGCAATCGTTAAAACTTGTCAATTAAAAGGGCTTCTTCGTCTGCTACTACGGTCAGATGAGGATGAAGCTGCAGGATTGACCCGGGGACTTTTGGAGTTATGGGTCCAAACAGGACCTGTTTTAGTATAGATGCCTTTGTCTTGCCGTTTACACAAAGCAAAACGGTCTTTGCATTCATGATGGGGCCTATTCCCATAGTTAGTGCGTGTCTCGGGACATCGTCTTCATAATCGAAAAACCGTGAGTTTGCCTTGATCGTGCTTTCATCCAGCATGATGCAGTGGCTTTCCTTAATAAAAGCTTCACCGGGCTCATTGAACCCGATATGTCCGTCAAGCCCAAGGCCCAGAAGCTGCAGATCGACGCCGCCCAAGGATTCTATCAGCGCATCGTAAGCAGCACATTCTTCCTCCGCATCATCAACCATGCCGCTGGGGAGATGGGTATTTTCCGGCAAAATATTGATGTGATCAAAAAGATTTTGATCCATATAATAGCGATAACTCTGTGGGTTAGAAGGATGAAGCCCCAGGTATTCGTCCAGGTTGACAGTTTTGACCTTTGAGAAATCAAGATCCCCATTTCTGTAATAAGATATCAAAATCTCATAAAGTCCAAGCATGGTGGATCCGGTGGCAAGACCCAACACACTGTCGCTTTTTTGGATTACTTGAGCTGAAATGATATCAGCCGCTTTGCCGCTCATTTCTTTATAGTCTTTTGCTCTGATTATTTTCATTGCTTCGCCTTTCTTGTTTCTATTTATAAATTCAAAACAAAATCAAAACAGTACTTCCGGATATAGGCCGTCATCTTGCATGGATCGTATTGCCGCCGCCACTTCAGGTAAATCGTCCCTGTATGTGACTCCGTACCATTCATCCTTTGAATGCAGGACCTCCACGGAGACCTTTTGTTCCTTAAGAAGTGCATTCACGATCCGAGGCAGCAAGTATTCCTCCTTGATCGGGTTTTTCTCGAGCGCAAGGGAAAGAAATGCGGGGAACCCGGTTTTCAACTCTGCAAGGATCCTCTTTGAAAAGCCCCAAAAGTTCATAGACACCAAAGTACCGTGCTCGATCTTCTCCCAGGTTTCACCGTCGTCTTCGGTATATTCAATAAGGCTTCCGTGCTTTTCTATGCGGAGCCGTTCATCTACAGCGGTAAGAAAACCTTTTTCCGTTCTGCATACTCCCCTTGCCACGTGGCCATTTTCCGTAAGGGTATTTTCAATGAGATATCCTATCATGGAAAAAGTATCGTCATCATCATTCTGCTGCGAAAGCAGATAATCATGCATTATGTGAAAAGCGTCCTTCCCGTAGAAGTCGTCGGCATTAATGACGGCAAAAGGACCCTTCAGCACATCTTTAGCACAAAGCACCGCATGACCTGTCCCCCAGGGTTTGATTCTTCCCTCCGGCACGGAAAAACCTTGCGGAAGCATATCGAGCTCCTGATAAACGTATTCGGTTTCGGCTTTATTCCTCAGAGAATCACCTATCAGTGCTTTGAAGTCCGAATCGATTTCCTTTTTAATAATAAATACTACTTTTCTAAAGCCGGCCTCAATTGCATCGTATAAAGAAAACATGAGTATCGGCTCGCCATTTTTGCCTACAGGAGCAAGCTGCTTAAGCCCTCCGAAACGGCTGCCTATGCCGGCGGCCATAATCACCAGTGCAGGTTTATCCATTTGCGATCCTCCTTATAAGAAGAATTATATCATAAATAAGCAGGATTTTTGATATAATCCTGTTCATATTCTCATGGCAGGTGCATCCCCTCGGAAACCGGCGACTTTTTGATGCGCTTGCACGAAGGCGCATAAAAGCCGCATTGGTTTTACGGTTTCTACGGGAACACACCCGCCATTCGAAACGTGTGTTAGTACAACGCTCACTTTACTCTAATCAGCTGACTGAAAGCTCAACCTATGGGCTGGGTTAAATCATCCTTTTGGCTCTAAAAGCAACGGATTTCAAGGAATTCCTCGATTTCCGTTGCTTTTCACCGGTTTTGCTACTGGTTTTGGCCCTAAAAGCAACGGATTTCAAACAATTCTTCGATTTTCGTTGCCTTTTTCCCTGAAAAGGCAACGAAATACAGCTCTTTCTCTATTTTTCGTTGCTTTTCACTGGTTTTGCTACTGGTTTTGGCCTTAAAAGCAACGGATTTCAAACAATTCTTCGATTTCCGTTGCCTTTTTCCCTGAAAAGGCAACGAAATACAGCTCTTTCTCTATTTTTCGTTGCTTTTCACCGGTTTTGCTACTGGTTTTGGCCTTAAAAGCAACGGATTTCAAACAATTCTTCGATTTCCGTTGCCTTTCATTGATTTTCCAATCCGCTTTGACCATAGAGTCAGCGGTAGTTAACCAGAAACTATAATTTCCAAAATTCTTAATTTCACTGTGTTTTAGGTTAAAAGCCGAACCCACCGAAAATCGGGATTAAGAGGGGCGTTGAAATTTCAACAATTATAAATTGTCTTCAAGACCCAAGCGGAAGGAAGTTATACAAAAACGAAATTAATCATGGTTACGGTTAAAACCGTTGAATGGGGACTTTGCAGCATGGTATAATATCCGCTATATCACCCGATGCGGGTATTATACATCGAGTGCCCTGCGAGAATTTCGGCAGGCATAGAGCCAAAAACGCAAATGGCTGATTATACCAAAATTGCTTCGCAATTATGGTATAATAAATAGCCGCTATTATTCATAGTTAGTTGTATTGAAGCGGATAGGATATTGGAGGGGTTATGGCTATTGTAAAAAATGTTCCTTTTTTAATTTGGTTTTATGGATTTTTAAGAACTATAAAGCCTATTAAAATCAATATCAGGAAACACAGAGAAGCAGGCGACCATGAAAAAGAAAGGACAGAGATACTTAAGGCAGAGAATGCTTGGGGCAGGGCTCTGGTAAAAAGAGCAGGCATCACCCTAAATATAAAATCTGCGGAAGCATTGCCCGAAGGGCCTGTTGTCTTCATTTCAAATCATCAAAGCTACTGGGATATTCCTGTATGCTTTGCAGCGATAACAGAAAAACCTTTTGGCTTTGTCGCAAAGGAAAGCCTTAGAAAAATACCTGTCTTTGGATCCTGGATCGAAGATATACGAAGCGTCTTTATTAAAAGAGACGATGCCAGAGCTTCCCTCAAGGCTATTGAGGAAGGCATCGAACTGCTGAAACAGGGGTTTTCGCTGGTGATTTTTCCTGAAGGGACACGGAGCAAAGGAAGTGAAATAAAGGAATTTAAAAAAGGAAGCCTGAGACTGGCAATAAAGGCTGAAGTCCCTGTGGTTCCTATTACTATTTACGGGACTTTTCGCGCATATGAAGAAAAGGGATATGTCCGTCCTGCCGAGATAGACATAATCATTCATCCGGCTATTGATACAAGGGGTATGGCAAGAAAAGAGGCGGCGGAGCTGCCCGAGCGTGTTGAAGGGATAATCCGCAGCGCAATGCCATAAGGCGGCAATACGATTAATTTCTATTGCAAAACATATTCAGTGTGGTATACTGATTAGGCATTGGATTCAGCCGTTATGTTGAATAATGCTCCTTGCCTTGGAAAACAAGGCCATTTAGTCCATAAGGAGGTGAAAAAATGAACAACTATGAAGTCATGTTCATAATCGAGGCAGCTTTGGAAGACGATAAAAAAGAAGCTGTGGTGGAGATGGTCAAGGATGTTATCTCCGCCGGCGGTGAAGTCGGAAAAGCTGACATTTGGGGAATGAGAAAACTGGCCTATCCTATCGAGAAAAAGAACGATGGATATTATGTGGTCATCGAGTTTAAAGCAAATCCCGATCTCCCCAAAGAACTCGACAGAAGGCTTAAAATCTCTGACAGCATAATAAGACATATTATCATTAACAAAGACGAAAAATGAGCGATATCGTAACAAGCTCAATATTTAGTATCGGTTGAAATGATCAAGGAGGAACAGGATGAACAACGTAGTGCTGATTGGCCGCCTGACCAAGGATCCGGAGCTTAAATACATTCCACAAAGCGAAACCGCTGTTGCAAACTTTACCCTTGCTGTTGACAGACCCCTGGCAAAGGAGAAAACGGCGGACTTTATTCGGATAGTCGCTTTTGGAAAAACAGCTGAGCTTTGTGAGAGGTTTTTGACCAAGGGTCGTCTTGTAGGGATCCAAGGGAGGATACAGACCGGAAGTTATAAGACTCAAAGCGGAGAGACACGCTATACTACGGAAGTCTATGCAGACAGAGTGGAGTTTTTGGACCGGGGAGACAAATCGGCATCAGGTGATCCTGTCCAGAAGCCGGCGCCTCAGGTACCGGAGGGATTTCAGGCTCTGGATGAGGACGATGATGACATCCCGTTCTAGAAAGGAGATAGAACAAAATGTTTGATAAAAAACGCGGCATGAGAAGAAAAAAGGTATGCCAGTTCTGCGCTGATAAAGCAGAAGTCATAGATTATAAAGATGTTGAGAAGCTGAGAAAGTACGTTACTGAAAGAGGCAAGATACTGCCTAAACGGATCACAGGAAACTGCGCTGTCCACCAGAGAGCTGTCACTTCAGCGATAAAAAGAGCGAGGGTAGTTGCTCTGCTTCCCTATACAGCCGATTAACAGATCAACCCTTGCAGCAGCAAGGGTTTTTTTAAAGTTGAGCTGTCGGACAAGGAATGACAAGGGATGACGCGCGGGACTTGAAGGATTCCGTTTTTGTGATATAATGATAATTCCAGCGAAGCTTGCACTGCCGTGATGTTTATATATAAAAGGCGAGAAATATCCTTATGGCCAGCAAATTTATCAAAAACCTGATAGGCCCTTATTTGAAGGCAGGAACGGTTACCCTGTTTCTTTTTGCATTGGGGCTTTTTTATTTTAATATCTATGTCGGGATATCTGCCTTATTGATCACGGTAGCGCTGATATTGTATTACCGTAAAGTAACGGACAAAAGAACCGGCATTTTTGAAGAGTATACCAAGGCGGTCACCGATAACCTGGAAGATACCATCCGCCACTTTGTTTATAAGAATCCTTTTCCTCTTTGCATGATCGATGCTTCGGAAAATCTGCTCTGGTTTAATGACAGATTCCAGGAGATTTTTGAAGAAGCGGAAATGCTCAACTCTAACATTGCGGAGCTTACAGGGCTTAGATATGCTGACCTTTCAAGCTATAAAACCGGTGACAGACATCTTCTGTCTGCACACAAAGAGAAGTTGTTTCGCATCCTTCCATCGGCCATGGACGAAAAGAAGGACGGAAATATCATGCTCTATTGGCTTGATGTAACTAACATAGAAAATCTCAAAACTCTATATAATGAAGAAAAAATTTGCTATGCCCATATAAACATAGACAACTACGATGAATTGATCTCAGCGGCTTCCGAAGAAAAAAAGGGGATACTGACAGCTCAGATCGAAACTATCATACGGCAATGGGCAGGCAAGATGAGCGCGACTATGGTTCGGTATAAAAGCGGTAAGTATTTTATAGTCTTTGAGCAGAAGCATATCGAGAAAATTGAAACAGCTAAATTCGCCATCCTTGATGAAGTTCGTTCTGTAGAGACCGAAGGAGACTTTCCCCCGTCTCTCTCAATCGGGGTCGGCGTTGGCGGAAAGACCCTTTCCGAACTGGAAGAGTATGCACTGGCCGCTTTAGATCTTGCTCTCGGAAGAGGGGGCGATCAGGCTGTGGTGAAAAGAAAAAGCAGAATCGAATATTTCGGCGGCAAGCTTCAGACTGTTGAAAAGAGGAACAAGGGAAAGTCGAGGATTATGGCCCATGCCTTGCGCCAAATGATCGATCAATCAGGCAGGGTCATTATCATGGGTCATAGAAACCCTGATATGGACAGCTTCGGTTCTGCTCTTGGGATAAGCAGGATCGTAAAGAATCGGAATAAGGAAGGCGCGATAGTTTTAAAGGGTCACAGCACCTCGATAAGCATGCTGTACCGGAGTGCGATAGAGTCCGGTCAGTATCGCTTCATTACCCCTGAAGAGGCTAAAGCTCTCACAGACAGGGATACGCTGGTCATAGTTTTAGACACCCACCGGCCCTCTCTTTTAGAAGCACCCGAACTTCTTTCCATGACGGATAAGATCGTTGTCATCGATCATCACCGAAAAGTCGAGGACGGCATAGACAATGCCACCTTAACGTACATGGAGACTTATGCGTCCTCAACATCCGAACTGGTAGCGGAGATCCTCCAGTACATGGGGGACGGGAAAAAAGCCATAGAAAAGCTTGAGGCTGAAGCGCTTTTGGCAGGCATCACAGTCGACACAAAGAGCTTTTCCATCAAGACAGGGGTCCGTAC